>CBQVAZ010000688.1:0-2406 GCA_967720205.1 uncultured Gemmatimonadaceae bacterium
AGGGGCGCGACTACATGTCGCTGCGCGGGCCCGCCGGCGTGCTGCATGACATCGTCGTCGATCCGGCGCATCGCGGCCGCGGTGTCGGTCGCATCTTGCTCGACGCCACTCTGGCAGCGCTCAAGGCCCGCGGCACGCCTCAAGTCATGCTCTCGACAGCAACGGGAAACGAGTCCGCGCAGCGCCTGTTCGAGCGCGTTGGGTTCCGACGGACGATGATCGAGATGACGCGCGAGACGGACGGCTCAGCATCGATCTCCGACACGACACCTCGCGGCAACAATTGACCTGTCATTTGTGATGTAGGTCGCCGAAGCCGCGCAGCGTCCGTAGAGGGACAGCGGCATCGCCTAACCACGCGTGAAACGCTTCGGTCATTCGCAGCAACGTTGAGCCGACTGCGCGACCGTGTCGCCGCTCCCAAACTGCCCTTGTTGTGAGATAGCGCGCAGTCGCGGCGCTGTGTGCGCGTTGCGACGCCGTTCGCAAATACTGCGCGACGTAGGATACAGCCTTGAGTGTGACGCAGAGCCGATTTTGTGAAATGCCAGACATGGTGCAAAACGCCTGATGGGCCGCGTTCTTGCCGCGTTAACGCGCGTCAACGTTAGGCCGGCGAAAACGGCCGTACGTGCGTTGACCTGAGTTGTCACGCGACATCTAGCTCGTGCTACACGGCGAGGCTAAGTCACTCGTTAGGCTCTCCGGCGGCAACCTCGCCGAGATTGCTGCAAGACTGGAGGATGTATGCTTCTGCGCAATGTGAGGACATTACTGCTGGCGCTATTCGTCGCCGGCTGTGCAACAGATGAGGGCATTCTCGAGCCGAAGAATCCGGCTCAGGGAGCGACGGCGAACTCCGCGCCGGGATTTGGGCGAGTCGTCACTAGCCTCACCATCAATGGCAGCGCCGCACCAGCCACGATAAGCGCGAGCTCCAATCAGATGCTCGCGGTTGTGGTGGGCGGCTTCACCACGATGGACCAGGTAATCACGACGTGGCTCTCGACGTCCGTCACCTTCACGGCCGTCTCTGACGGCAGCACAACGAGGCGATGCAACGACGTCGACGTGTGGACGGACATGATAATGCCGGGATCCAATCTCTCGGTCTCGTTCTCGGCTCAGGCACCGAGTGCGTTCGATAGTTACATCGTCACAGTGCAGGCGCACCAAGAAGACGCCTGCTCCGCAGTCTTTCCCAGCGAGCCGTTTCCGATGGGCGCCAACCAAATCACATTGAACGTGGTTCCCTCGAATACAGCTCCGATTCTCGCGGCGATTGGAAACCAGAGCGTTGATGAGCATGCAAACTTGACCTTCAACGCCAGCGCCACGGACAGCGACGTCCCGGCGCAGACGCTGCAGTTCAGCATTGATAACGCAGCGACGGGCATCTTCCCCTCGGGCGCGACGATGACGCCGAGCGGTGAATTCTCCTGGACGCCTAACGAAACTCAGGGGCCGGGGACGTACCGCGTCAAGGTCATCGTGTCGGATGGCGCGCTAGCCGACGATGAAGAGATTCAGCTCACAGTAGGCGAGGTGAATGCGGCTCCCGCGCTCACTCTGCCGCCCGATATCATCACGCAGTGGGGCATGGCCGTACCTAATGTGAGTGCAACAGCCAGCGACTCTGACCTACCAGCCAATGGGCTCACGTTCGCGAAAGTCAGCGGTCCAAGTTGGGTCCAGGTAGGCGCGGATGGTACGATCTCCTTTGGTACACTGGACGCGAGCAGCGTGGGTGTGCACACCGTGCGCATCCGCGTGACCGATGATGGATCTCCTGCCCTGTCGGATGAAGCGGACTTCACGCTGACGGTGCAGGCTCGCCCGACCGCGATGACGTACCAGGGCCGAAGCGCTGGGCAGTACTCGGACAAGTCCACCATGAGCGCTACGCTCACGGACGCCGGCGTCGGTGCGCTCAACGGCACGCACATCGCGAATGCCGCCGTCGATTTCAGCGTCGGAGGCGTAAGCGCAGGATCCGCGACCACCGACGCGGCGGGATTGGCGAGCGGCGCTTTCCCGGTGGGTGCGGGCGCGGGATCGCACAGCGTTGTGGCCGATTTCAAGAGCGCACTCGGGTACGCAGGCAGCAGTGCAACGGCTGCCTTTGCGGTGAGCCAAGAGGACGCGCTACTCAACGCAACGTTCCCTGGATCGACCCCCTTGGGATTCGACCTCACGGTCACGGTCTCAGTGAGCGAACTCCTACTGAACGGTGCTGAGCCAACGCCTAACGATGGCGCCTTGGCCGGCGACATCGGCAAGGTCGCGGCCGTCGCGGCGACCATTACCGGCATCAACTCCAACGCCCAGTATCAGGCGACCTGTGGAGCGGGTAGCGGAGGTTCAGCGAGCTACGCTTCAACGCGCACGTTCAACTGCACGTTCGCC
>CBQVAZ010000689.1:0-2401 GCA_967720205.1 uncultured Gemmatimonadaceae bacterium
AGGAGACGCCGCTCAAGACGATCAATGCCGGCATCATGAAGGCAGCCGGTTGGAATTCGCCTCCTAGTGAACCGGAGGCGCGCCGCACGATGCGGGATTACGAGGACGAGTTGTCGCGCGTCACGTTTGCGCGAATGGGCCAGCTATGTCGCCAGTACGGCTGGCGCTGCATCTATGCGTATACTCCGATGCCGTTCGAGCGCCTGAACGAGAACCTGCAAGCAGAACTCTTGGGTTATGCCGCGGCGGGTGGCCTCGACACGCTCGATCTCGGCGACGTGTACGATAGGTACGACGAGCGAAAGCTGATAATCACCGAGTGGGACTATCATCCGAACGTGAAGGGACACCACGTCATCGCCGATCGCCTCCACAAAGAGCTGCTGAAGATGCCCGGCGTGCTGACGCATCAAGCGCGTTCGGTCGTACTCGACGGGCCCACACCAGACAAACGACGCCAGCCATGAACGCGATCGAAGGCACAGTCAAGTCATACATTCTCGATGAATTCCTGCCGGGCGCGAGCCCGAGCGACGTCAACGAGACGACACCGCTCATTTCGGGCGGAATCCTCGACTCGCTCGCGACAGTGAAGCTGGTCGCGTTTCTCGAGGAGCAGTATCACGTGACGATCGAGCCGCATGAGGCGAGCGTCGACTACCTGGACACGATCACTCAAATTGCCGATCTCGTACGCTCGAAAGGTGCCTAACGCCTCTCTATCCGGCCGGCGACGGCACGGCCTCCGATGAAGCTTCTCGTTATCGGTCTCGATTGCGCCGCGCCGGCGCTGCTTTTCGGCGACGAGCGCCTCACGAATATCCGACGTCTCATGAACGCCGGCTGCTACGGCCGTCTCGAGAGCGTGATTCCTCCAATCACGATTCCCGCCTGGCGCTGCATGGTCACGAGCCAGGATCCTGGCTCGTTAGGTGTCTACGGCTTCCGCAACCGCACGGACCATAGCTACGCCAATCTGTCGATTGTCAACTCCAAGTCCTTCAAAGCGCTCGCGATCTGGGACTACCTCGCGCTGGAAGGCAAGAAGTCGGTGCTGATCGGTGTTCCGCCGTCTTTCCCCCCGCCCAAAGTCAACGGCATCTCCGTCGGCTGCTTCATGACGCCCTCGGTCGACGATGACTACACGCACCCGGCGCATGTCAAAGACGAGATCCGGGATCTGGTCGGCGAGTATCTCGTGGACGTCAAAGGCTTCCGTAGCGACGACAAAGACTGGCTGCGCGAGCAGATCTTCGAAATGAGCCGCAAGCAGTTCCAAGTCGTTAGGCACTATGTACAGCACGCCGAGTGGGAATACTTCCACTTCGTCAACATCGCGCTCGACCGCGTGCACCACGGCTTCTGGAAGTACATGGATCCCACGCACCCGGAACACGAGCCGGGAAGTAAGTACGAGCACGTCATCTCCGACTTCTACGCGCACCTGGACGAGGAGATTGGCCAGCTGCTGGAACTGCTCGACGACCAAACGGCGGTGCTCGTCGTCTCGGACCATGGGGCGCAGGCGCTACACGGCGGCTTCTGCGTCAACGAGTGGCTCGTGCAGGAAAAGTTGCTCGTCCTCGACGAGTATCCCGAGCAGGTCACGTCGTTCGGCAAGCTCAAAGTAAACTGGGCCAAAACGAAAGTGTGGAGCGAGGGCGGCTACTACGCGCGCGTGTTCCTCAACGTCCAGGGGCGCGAGCCGTCGGGGACGATCCCGGCCGCCGAGTACGAACGCTTTCGCGACGAGATGAAAGCCAAGTTCGAAGCCACGACGGACGCGCAAGGAAAGCCGTTAGGCACGCTCGTTTTCAAGCCGCAAGAGGTGTACAAGCGCGTCCAGAACGTCGCCCCCGACCTCATCGTCCACTTCGGTGCGCTGGACTGGCGTTCGATCGGTGGCGTCGGCTACAAGGGCACGCTTCACGTGCGTGAGAACGACACCGGCCCGGATGACTGCAACCATGCGCAGTTCGGCGCGTTCATACTGGCGGCGCCTAACGTGCCAGCGCTGGGCGAGCTGCACGGCGCGCAGCTGCTCGACATCGCGCCAACCCTCATGGAAGTCGGCGGCTATGAAGCGCCCGACACGTTCCAGGGTCGCTCCCTCTTCGGTGGATCGCTCGCCGACGCTCAGTCGGGTGGAAGCATGTCCGCCGATGGCGAAGAGATCATCCGACAGCGCCTGAGTGGTCTCGGGTACATCTCCTAGCGTGACGTCGGCTTCGGCGAGTCCGCTGGGAGCTCGTTAGGCAAGATGCCTTGGCTATCGCGTACGTCGCGTCAGCTGCACCGCTGGCTCGCGTACGGGCTCGGTGCTGTCGTCGCGCTGTGGGTGGTAACGGGTGTTCTGATGCTCTTCCCACCCGCCGCGACTATTCGCTCGTCCGGAAATGAA
>CBQVAZ010000690.1:0-2399 GCA_967720205.1 uncultured Gemmatimonadaceae bacterium
GGAGTCATCGGCGTTACGTCGTGCCAAAACGGCTCGAGAGCCAACATCGGCTCGTGCCACCTTTCTGGCAGTAGCGGCATCTCCGGCATTGGCGGCATCTCGAGCATGTGCATCGGCTCTGGAGCGATCGCGAACGGATGCCAGCCGGGCGCTTCAGGTGTCGGAGCTCTTTCTGGACGCGGAGGTGTGACCGGGCGCTCGGGACGCGGCGATTTGGGACGCACCGGCGGCTGGGCACCTAACGTGGCCCCGTAGAAGACCGCGAGCAGAATGGAAGTTCGGATCATATGATTGCGTTCCTTAGTTGTCGCCGCTGAGCGATGCGACCGCTGTGCGAATGCGCGGCACGACGTCGCGCTCTTCGAGTGCTTCGGTGATTATTTCGAGCTCCGCCGCATTTCGTCGTGAAGCGGCGGGAAGCTGCGCGACCTGCGCGAGCACGAGCTCGAGATCTTCCAGCAGAACACGGAGCCGCAGGTCGCTGGCGACCGGCGAATCCAGGAGAAGCCGCGTCGTCACGAGCAGTTGCTCCGCTTGAGCGGCGAAACGCTGACCGCCGCTTCCTTCACTTGTCTCGCGCGGGAGTGCCGCGAGCAGGACCGCGGTTTGCCCCAGCAGCTCAGTCGTCTGGCTACCGTACGGTTCAGCGACGCCGGCGTGCGAGGCAACGGCCTGCGGTTGCGTGGCACGGTCGACGGCGGAGAATCGTCCGATCGCCACGCCGAATACCAGTGCGGCTGCGACGGCCGACACGAGCACCCACCAGCGCGGCGTTAGGCGCTGCCGTGGACGATCGAAATGCGCAGCCTCGATCGACTTCCACAAGTCGGCGACGCGAGGCTCGGGCGGTACGCGCCAGCTGCGGCTCGCCTCCTGTAACAGCTCCTGCAGTTTCTCTTCAGTCATGGTCACTCCCGCGCGTAGTCAGCCAGCGCTTGGCGCAGCTTCACGCGCGCGTCGAAAAGTCGGGCCTTACTCGTTCCAACCGCGATGCCAAGCATCGCGGCGATTTCTACGTGTGTGTAGCCTTCGATGTCATGCAGAATCACCGACGCCCTGGCTCCGGCCGGCAGCGCTTCGATTGCTCGCGTTAGGCGTTCTTGGAGCTCGGGATCGCTTCGCGCGCTTCTCTCGTCAGGTACGTGACTCGCGCCTTCGAGGCTCAGCTCGCGGGTGCGCAGACGGCGCACTTTTCTGAGGGCGTTCAGCGTGACGCTCACGGCGATCCGGTGGATCCAGGTGCTGAACGCCGCCTCGCCGCGAAAGCGAGACAGCTGATCGAACGCCCGGATGAACACGTCCTGAGTGAGGTCATGAGTGAGGTCCTCGTCGCCGCACAGCCGAAACACGAGTCGATGGACACGGTGGACGTGCGCTTCGTAGAGCGTACGCGCAGCTCCCCGGTCGCCGTCCAGCACCTGGGTGATTAGCGTTTGCTCGTTCGTGCCGCCCACTAATGCCGGCTGTATGGCGAGTCCCGTCATGCGATTCCTACCGATAGACACAGCGCCGGCCGAAACCGTTGGGGTAAATTTGGCGGCCCGGAGCACGGCAGCTGAGCCTCAGCGCGTGCTTTAGGCCCCACGTAACCATGCGGCAGCCTGCAGTTTTTCGCATACCCTAGCCATTGCAATGAGACTGAGTTCGAGTTTGCAGACCACCCGAACGTTGCTGTGCGCACCCCTGTTGATCTTGGGGGCGTCGGAAGCCCGCGCACAACGCATAGAAAACACACCGAGCCGGGAGGTTACGCCGCGCGAGGGGCGTGCGGCCTCGGTGCGAGAATCGCCGATCATCGATGGCCGTTTGACCGACGCCGTGTGGGCAAGCGGGCAGCTGTACACTGGCTTCATCCAGCGTGAGTTGCACGAGGGCGATCCGGTCACCGAGAAAACCGAGGTCCGCATCCTCACGGATGGCGAGGCGTTGTACGTCGGCGCCTGGCTCTTCGACCGCGAACCGCATGCGATCATCCCGGGGGACAAGATCCGAGACGGAACGGTCGCCAATAGCGACTACTTCGGATTCGTGCTGGACACGTACTTCGATCGCCAGAATGGATTCATGTTCGCCACGACGCCGTCCGGGATCGAATACGACGGGCAGATCGTGAAGGAAGGCGAAGGAGGCGGCGTCTTCCAGACGGGGCAGACGCGGGCGCAGGCCGGCTCGATGGGCGGCTTCAACCTCAACTGGGACGCGAGCTGGAAGGTCGCGACATCGTCCGACTCGTTAGGCTGGTACGCCGAGTTTCGTATCCCGTTTGCCACGTTGCGCTATGGCGGCGGTGCGGAACAGACGTGGGGCTTGAACCTTGTGCGTGGTATCCGGCGCAAGAATGAAGAGGCGTTCTGGTCCTTCATCCCGCGCCAGTTCAGCGTGATGCGCTTGTCGCGCGC
>CBQVAZ010000691.1:0-2396 GCA_967720205.1 uncultured Gemmatimonadaceae bacterium
GGCGATGAGTCCGGCCGCCAGCAACCCCGATTGGACAGAGTCGCCGTGCATTAAGGAGCTACCGGGACACGGAGAGCAACTTGAGAACTGCGTCTCGAACCGTGGGCCAAGCTGCCGACGTCGGCGCGATCACTTCGAAGTGCCCGCCCGGCACGACGATCGCCTCCACGGAATCACCAGCGCTGCGCGCTACGTCCACATAAGCGTTGCGCGCGCGCTCGGGCATGACGCCATCGTCCGCGCCGACGATCAGCAATTGCCGCGTCCCGAGAGGCAGCAAGGCACGCGGCGACGCCTGCGCATAACGATCGGGGACCGTTGCCGGCGTCCCGCCGAGCAGCCGTTCGATCACCGGAGTTCCACAGATTGTCGCCGCATACGTCGTAAAGTCCGCCAGGTCCCCGGGGCCACCCAACGCGACGACGCCCTTCAGCCTGAGCGGTTGCGCGACGTAGAGCGGACTTCCGCTAGTTAGGCGTCCTCGTGCGCCTAACCAGAGGGCGAGATGCCCGCCCGCCGAGTGTCCGATGCCGATCACACGCGTGGTGTCGAGCGGGAAGCGCTTGGCGAGCGTGCGGACATAGTCCGTAGCAGCTGCGACATCGGCCATTGTCCCGGGCCATCCACCGCCGGGATGATCTAATCTTCGATACTCGACGTTCCACGTTGCGACGCCCGCGTCTCGCAGCGCATCCGAAAGCGCCGCCGTGTTTTGCAAGCTGGCGAAGTGCGAGACCCAGCAGCCGCCATGAATGACGATCACGAGCGGATGCGGAGGCGGCCCGTTAGGCAGCCGCAGATCGCCGAACTGCAGCGAATCCGTGCCGTAGGCGATGCGATGATCCGCGGCGCGCGATGGCAGCGCGTCGACGTCGCGCGGTCTAAGGCGCTGTGCGAGCGCGGCGTGCCACGGCAGCCAACTCGCGAACAGCGCTAACGCCGTGAAGAAGCGGCTACGTGCCGCGCGCAATCACGGACTCCCTGGAGATCGCCTTGACGCTGGTGGCTCCTGCCTGACGCATAACGATTTCAAATTCGCGGCGCAGCAGGCGCAGCACCATCTCAACACCTTCCTGCCCGAAGGACGCGAGCCCCCAAATGTACGGCCGGCCAATCCCGACCGCCGTCGCACCGAGCGCGAGACCTTTGTAGATGTCGGTGCCGCGACGAAAGCCACCATCGACGATCACCGGCACTCGCCCGCGCACACCGGCGACGACCTCGGGAAGGCTCAGAATCGTGGCGCGCTCGCTGTTCTCCGCTCGTCCGCCGTGGTTCGAGACAAACATGCCATTCACGCCATTCTGAACAGCGATCTCGGCGTCTTCGCGCGTCACGATTCCCTTGAGGAACACATTCATGCTTGTCGAATCCTTCAAGCGCTTCACGAAATCCCACGTCGGCGTCCCCACTTCCGGCTCCGGCGTCCCCGGCGCGAACTCCGCCAGCATTGGCTTGCGCCGGTTGTCGCGATCGTCCACTCGACCGCTGATCCCGGGTGCGGGTCTGCCGCCGGCGTGGCATCGCGAGCATTCGCGCGTGTCCTTGAGCGCCTCACGGATTTGCGTCTCGCGGTTGCTGCCGCCTAACAAGTCGATCGTGAACACGATCGTCGGGCATCCGGCGCGCTCGGCGCGCTTGACCATCTGCTTGGTCTGATTCCAGTCTTGCCGATGATACAGCTGGAACCACACCGGCATGCCGCGCGCGGCGCTCAAATCTTCGATTGAGGTGGTCCCTACCGTCGATAGTACCTGCAAATGGCCCAGCGCCTTTGCCGCGCGCGCTACGGCCAATTCTCCGTCCGGGTGGAACATCCGCTGACTTCCAACCGGATTGAGCACGATCGGCGAGGTCCAATGCACACCAAGCATCTCGACCGACGTATCGACTCGACTCACGTCGATCAGTCGCCGCATGCGCAATGAAAAACGGCTGAACCCCTCGCGATTCGCGCGGATCGTGCCGTCGTCGTCGCTCCCCGTCGCGAGGTATCCCCAGTGAGCCGGTGGAAGCTTACGACGCGCCACCGGTTCGAAGTCGAAGACATTGATCGCTTCACTCGGTGACGCGATCAGCGTCGTGTCTTGAACTGCTTGCTGAACGAGATGGAGCGCTTCGAACTGTTCGCGCTCGCTCCCACCCAACAACCGCTCCAGTGGTCGGAGGTTTACCCCGGCCGCAGCGAAGAGCGGGCTCGAGGCGAGATACGAAAGAAAACTGCGACGGGAGAATTGATCGCTTGTCACGGCGCCAATGTACGTCTCACGTTCGGGCCTCGCACGCCCCGATCACTTCGTTCCGCGCGCCCTGCGGCGAGTGGCGCGTGACTCCTGCTCCAGCACTTGGGCGAGCTCACGCACGCCTCGGCGAATCTCCTGCGTATCCACGGCGGC
>CBQVAZ010000692.1:0-2395 GCA_967720205.1 uncultured Gemmatimonadaceae bacterium
CGCTGCACAACATTTCGCTGGCGACGCTCGAACGCCTGGCGCGCCTAACGTGGGTCCGTCGCACAATTGAGCGCGTTCAGGGACGCACGTTCTTCGATCGTCTGCGCGTGCGCGCGCCGCACATCGATTCCACCGTGGCCGGTCTCTCGGGCGGCAATCAACAGAAGGTTGTCCTCGCGCGATGGCTGGCGGCGCGATCGCGCGTGCTCATTCTCGACGAGCCAACGCGCGGCGTGGACGTGGGCGCAAAAGCAGAGATCCACGCGCTGATCGGCGAGCTTGCCGCGCAGGGCACCGCGATTCTCCTCATCTCGAGCGAGCTGCTTGAGATCCTCAGCCTCTCCGATCGAATCCTCGTGCTGCGAGAGGGACGACTTGTTGGCGAGATTGCGCGCCGGGAGGCGACGCAAGAGGGACTGCTGCGACTGATGGCTGGTCTACCCGACGCAGCTTAAGCAGTTTGGCGTCCCCGCGGACGAACGGGTACGGAGGCACAACCTCCCCGGCGCGCGACTAAACAAAATCAGCAGGACGTTCCCAGCGCTTCGTCTCGGCCGATCGGAAGAGCGCGTCAATGACGGCCATGTTCGCGACTGCGTCGTCGAGTCCAACCGGGACGCTTCCCCAACCACGCACGGCCTGCGAAAAACGGTCGCCTTGAATCGTGTATTGGTCGACAACTGGAAACTCGATCGTCTGAACGTCGCCACCCGACAGATCTCGGCCACTGTCGACAAAGACGCGGCAGGGCCGATCTGGCGGAGCATTGAACGGAATCTCGACCTCGATGCGCGCGCGCGTCCCGAAGACCTGCATCCTTTGATAGGGAACGAGCTGGCCGCCGCACGCGAAAGTCGCTTGACCGTTCGGGAAACGCAGCATGGCCGACGTTAGGCGGTCGACCTGCATGTCAGGATCGCGCTCGATCAGCCCGACGACTTCCTCCGGCTCGCTGTTGAAGAGCCATCGCGACAGTGTGATCGGATAGCAACCGATATCCATCAGCGCGCCGCCGCCGTACTCGACGTGGCTGCGGATGTCTTCGGGGTCGCGCTTGAAATAACTGAAATGGCCCGTGACGAGCTTCAACTCGCCGATTGCATTGCTGTGCACAAGCTCCAGCACCTTGAGCCACTGCGGATGCGAACGAACCATGAACGCTTCGCCGATCGTCACCCCGGTCCGTCGGCAGGCGGCCAGAAGCTCGTTGGCCTGCGTCGCCGAGAGCGCGAGCGGCTTTTCACAGAGGACGTGCTTTCCCGCGTCAGCCGCCCGGATCGACCATGGCACATGCAGGTGATTCGGTAGCGGATTGTAGATGGCCTCGATCTCGTCGTCCGCGAGTAGATCGTCGTACGAGCCGTACGCGCGCGGCACGCCTAACGCCACCGCGACTTCGTGCGCTCTGTTCGAGTCGCGCGACGCGATGCCCACGACTTGCGTGAGCGGGCTGCGTTGCATGGCGGGAATAACCTTTTTGACGGCGATGTTGGCCGTGCTCAGGATGCCCCAGCGTACTGGTACGAATGCCTCGGTCATCAGCAGCTATCTCCGCGGTGGCTTTTGCGCTTACCCCCTGCCCCGGGTGTCGCGCGCGAGTAGATCATAGTAGCCCACCGCAGCACTCACTGCACCATGGAGGCATCATGAAGCAGCTCCTGGCTTCCCTGCTGGTCCTTACCGCTGCTCCGTTTCCGTCTCTCGCTCAGTGCAGCGACGCCGACAAGAAAGCGCTCGAAGCGTTCGACAAAGCGTGGTCCGAGGCGACGACGAGCGGCAATCGCGCGCAGTTGCAGACCATCCTCGCCGATGATTTCGCGAGCGCCACGCTCACCGGAACTGTGAACAAGGCTGCGACAATCGACGGCGCCGTGGCCACTGCCGAGCGCACACGCGCCAACCCGCAGAGCGCGTCGCGGACGATTTACGACAACTACGTGATCACATGCACACCTGTCGTGGGAACAGTCACGCACCGCAATACGATCATGACGACGGTGAATGGCAAAGAGCAGACAACGTATTCCCGTAGCGTGCATGTCATGGAGAAGCGCGGCGGGCGCTGGCAGGTCGTGAGCAACGCCGGTCATCCACTCACTGAAGCGCAGATCGTTCTGTACCTGGAGAGCGATTGGAACGAAGCGATCAAGAAGCACGATGGCGGCTGGATCGAGCGGAACTATGCTGACGACGCGACCGATGTTTCTTCGCGCACCGGAGCGCTGATGACCAAAGCCGCCGCGATCGCGGACGCGCGCAATGACAAGTCCGTCATCGAGTCGATCGAGTTCATCGAGGCCAATGCGCGCGTCGACGGCAACACCGCTGTCGTCACGGGCATCTTTCGCGACCGGGGTCGCGACGATTCAGGAAAGCCTTACGAGCGACGAGTGCG
>CBQVAZ010000693.1:0-2393 GCA_967720205.1 uncultured Gemmatimonadaceae bacterium
GAGGCGGCCTTCGCACGAACAGTGGCCTTCACGGATTCGTAGCCGGAGGATAAACCAGACGCGAGTGAGCGCTGTCTAGGCCTGTAGGGAGGGCGGCCTATCCCCCATCCCCTATCCCTATCCCCTAGCTGTTATCCATGCGCGCCATTCTCCGAAGTCTGATCCGCCGTCCCGGCTACTCCATCCTCGCGATCCTAACGATTGCGATCGGCGTGGGCGGCGTCGGCGCCGTAGCGAGCGTCGTGAACGGCGTCTTGCTTCGACCACTGCCGTTCCGCAACGCTGAGCAGTTGGTCACGGTGGATGTCACGTCGTCACAGGGCTTCGGAATCTCGACATCGATCCCGAACTACAACGATTGGCGCGACCGTAGCCGCGTCTTTCAGACATATGGCGCCACAGCGGGCTGGGGCTTCAGAACAACAGACCCAGGGAACCCCGAGATCATCGAGGCCGAAGCTGTCATCGGAGACTTCTTCCGCGTGCTCGGCGTTGAGGCGCAGTTGGGCCGCGTCTTCAACGCGAGCGAGACCACGGAAGGAGCCGCGGGGCTCGTCGTGCTGACTCACGGCTATTGGCAGCGACGCTTCGGCGCTGATCCCGCCGTCATCGGAAAAGCATTTGGCCTCGATGGCCGGCCATACACAATCGTCGGTGTGCTTCCAGCGAACGTCGCATGGCCGAAGACTGACGTACTCGTGAACATGGGCGCCATTCCGGGGCTGCCTTGGAATGAACGCGACTCGAGCTTCGGGACGCGCATCTATGCGCGACTCGCGCCCGGCACCTCGTTAGGTATGGCCAGCGCCGATCTCGAGCGTGCCGGCCGAGAGGTCATCGAGCAATTCGGGCCGGACGTCGCAAAACCGTCGCTCCGCCCTCTGCAGGACTATTTGATCGGCTCCGCGACCGGTCAAATCTGGCTCTTGCTAGGCGCAGTCAGCCTCGTTCTTCTCGTCGCCATGGTCAATGTCGGGGGCCTCCTGTTCGCTCGTGCCGAAGAGCGGCGACGCGAGCTGGCCACGCGCATGGCGCTCGGCGCATCGCGACGCGAAATCGTGCGCCAGCTCGTGCTGGAGAGCGTTGCGTTGGCCTCGGCCGGCGGACTCCTCGGGTTGGGGCTTGGCTTCGCGCTCATGCGGCCGCTCGTGCGGCTGCTTCCATCGGAAATCGCACCGGTCCTCGTGCAACGAGTGACGATGGACCCCGTCACGATCGCGATCACGTTAGGCATCACGCTGGCGACGGCGATTGCCTTTGGAGCGCTGCCGGCGTTGCGTACCCTGCGTGTCGATCTGCACGAGGCACTCTCGGCCGGCATCCGAGTCGGCGGCGGCATGCGCGAGCGCACGCGCTCCGCGTTTGTCGTGGCCGAGGTCGCGCTCAGCGTTGTCGTGCTGATCGGCGCCGGACTCCTGCTCTCCAGCTACCTCAAGCTGCAAAACACGGACAAGGGTTTCGATTCGACGACCGCCGTTACGGCGCGCGTCAACGCCAGTGGCCGTGACTTTCCGGATAAAGCTCGCTGGCTCGCATTCTACGATGAGTTGTTGACCAGAACTCGCGCCCTTCCAGGCGTGACGTCATCTGCGCTTTCACTGCTCGTTCCGCTCAGTGGTCGATCCTGGGAGATGCGCACGCTTCCTGAAGGGAAGACCGATCCTGAAAAGAACGGCGCGTCCACGCTCTTCAACGTCGTATCCGAAGACTACTTCAAGACGTTCGGCATCCCCCTCGTCGAGGGACGCGCATTCCAAACCACTGATACGGACGGCAGCGCCCCGGTCGCGATCATCGATGAAACGATGGCGGCCCGCTATTGGCCAGCCACGAACGCCATCGGCAAACGCCTAACGATCGAGGAGCGTAACGCCGACTCGACGCTGCTGTATCGCACCGTGGTCGGAGTCGCCAGGAACGTGCGCCACTACGAAGTCCATTCGGCGTCGCGCATTCAGGTCTACATCCCGGCTCGACAAACACTCGCGCGCGGTGGCTTGACACTCAACGTGACAGTGAAGACGGCGCTGCCGCCGGGCAGCGTTCTCGCGTCCTTGCGCCGCACCGTCACCGACATCGATCCACGCATTCCGATTGCGCGCACGAGCACGTTAGCCGAGTACGTCGACGCCGCGCTGTCCGGCGAGCGCGCCCTCGGGACGATCGTCTCCTGGCTCGCGGCCGTCGCGCTACTGGTCACGGCGGTCGGGCTCATCGGCATCGTGTCGTACACGGTCGTGCAGCGCACGCGCGAGATCGCCATTCGAATGGCGTTAGGCGCCCAAGGCGGATCCGTCGTTGGATGGATTACTTCGCAGGGTCTCGTTCTCGCGGGCGCGGGATTGGCGATCGGCATCGCCGCGGCGCTGGCGATGGCGCGTGTGCTCTCCCGC
>CBQVAZ010000694.1:0-2387 GCA_967720205.1 uncultured Gemmatimonadaceae bacterium
GCGCCGTCACGAAGCGCCGCCGTTCCCATGCCTAGTGACTGGGATGAAGACAGCCAAGCGCGCACAGTCCTGCGCGACGCGCGCGAACTGGGTCGATGAATAGGTGCGACTTCAAATCGCACTAACCGGCGCGGCGCGTGGGGTCGGCTCGCGCGAGATTCCGCGTTTTCAGAACGCATAACCCCCGCCTCAGCGAGGCGCGCTGCGGTACGCACCTGACAGTGCGTGTTCAAAACGCAGCGTTCCCCAGTGCCGTCCGCACGGCGCTAAGATGGCTCGCATCTGGTTCTGCGAGGGATCGATCATGGACCGCTACGTGCACCGCAATGACCTGGTCTCGATCTTCTGGATTCCGTTGGGCACGGCCGTGGCGCTGGTCTTCACGATCTCGTCGATCACGATCGTCCTGATGAAGCTGGCCGGCGTATTCGCGTGCTGAGGAGCGAGGTGCCGCTTTCGGTGAGTGAGCTATGCCCGCGCCGACCGCGAAGGACAACTGGATTGCCGAGTTCGTCACCGTGCTGGTGGTCGATGCGAAGCCCTCGCGCGGCCTGAAGTTCTCCACGTTGATCGCGCATCGTGAGTGGCGCGAGCACAAGGACGAGCCAGCTCGCGACGCGGCGCAGCGCTGGCTCCAGCGGCAGCCGAAAGAGTGATACGCGCCGAATAGCACATCGATCACTTGACCTCAAAGACCTGCTCAATCACAACTTTGTCTTCGACCAGGATCTGAATCTTCCATTCGCCGGGAACAATTTCCCAATCCTCTGAAAAATGCCAGCCAGCGTGCTGCTCGCCGTGGACGGCGAGCATCTTCCGCTTCATCGCAATCGCTCGCTTGTCGCCACGGGCCGGATCCAGGAGACCGGGCTTCGGGAAGTGCCACATCTTCGTGTATGGGACTTCATTGTTCGACGTGGCCCCCGGGATAGTGAAGTCGATGCCGAAGCGCGTGCCTCGCTTGGCTGGAACAATGTTGGTTCGCTGAAGATGTTTGATGCCGTCCACCCCCGAGTAACGACCCCCGACCAGACGACTGTCGGGAATGGACTTCGTTGTGGTGCCCTCGTAGACGCCAGCCCATAGCAGTTCTGGGGCCTGTGTCGACTGGACCTGCCCGGCACAGCCGCCAAGACCGGATACCGCAACAAATGCCACCAGGGCACCCACCAGCTTGCGAAGGAACTGCATAGGCGCGATCGGGACGAGTTGGACGAGCGCGAACTTTAACTGTCAGCGGGGCGCCGGGACGCGCCTGGGGGCGTATCCCTGGGGCAATCGCGCGTACGGCGCGCCGCCAATCGAAGCCAGCACACGGAACAATGCCTTCGACACCTCATCGATGCCGGAACTCCACTGCAGGCCAACCTTGTCTGCGAGGATCGGGCTGTACGCATAGACTGCATTGCGATCCACGCCCGCCCAAATCGGCAGGATCACGTCTTGATCTTCGACAAGCTCACGCGTAAATACTGTGTCGTACTCACGCTTTGCCCAGCCGCCCTTCGCCAAGAAATTAGGTGTCAAGACGAGGATGCATTTCGAGCATGTCTTCAGGCCCGATTCGATACTGTTCCGGAGACTCGAACCAACCGTCAGGCTGTACTCGTCGTACCAGACAGGCAGCATCATGGATTGGAGCTTCAGAACCAGCGGTCGGACGATGTCATCTTTATCGCGAGAGTCGTGAGAGACGAATGCCAACGGGTGCATATGAGCTGTTTGTGAGGCTGCGAACGCCGGCCCACGATACCAAGGGAAGATCCCTGCGCCCGCAAGCGGCGTCGCAACAGCCTCGCGCTCCTGAGGCGTGATTTCATTGGCCGAGTAGACGAACAGACGGCCGGTAAACGGC
The DNA here is from genome assembly GCA_967720205.1 of uncultured Gemmatimonadaceae bacterium. GTDB lineage: Bacteria > Gemmatimonadota > Gemmatimonadetes > Gemmatimonadales > Gemmatimonadaceae > DASYRX01. The sequence continues at coordinate 1,856 of CBQVAZ010000694.1, forward strand.
AACTCGTTCACCGCGATCTCCGTCAGGCCATCGGCCGAGAAATTCATTCCCAGAATGCCGTCGGCACGGTTCTCAACCTTGAGCTGTTGGGCTACCGCACCAACACCACGCCCACTACTGATCCGCACGTTTCCCGTGCTCACTTTCAGCAGTGATTCCATCATCAACGGCACGGATCTGAGAAAGGCCGTTGCGGGGATCTCTGCCGGCAAGTAGACGGCTATGTGCCGCGACCGAGACTCAAAATCGACGTAGTGCTTGAGCGGCACTTTGACGGGGAGCGGGCCAGCAGGTCCGCCGAGCGTTAGCTCGTTCTCGATCAGGAATGTCCCCGGCAACTCGGACTCAAAGAACTCGCGCGACGTTGGCATTTCGGAACCTCCAGGGTAGTCCGTTAGGCGCAGCCATCTCCGACTCCCGCCTACTAGGCGCCTACTAGAAGAAAGCCCGTTAGCGGCTACTCACCGGCTAACGGGCTTGGGTTTTGGCTCCCCGACCTGGGCTCGAACCAGGGACCTACGGATTAACAGTC
>CBQVAZ010000695.1:0-2382 GCA_967720205.1 uncultured Gemmatimonadaceae bacterium
CGGAATTCCTGCCGCGCGGAAGTATTCCGGGCCGGCCATCCGTATCTCGGCGCGCGGAACCGCCTCGCCGACGGCGAGCGCCTTTCCCTCTGCTTTGAGCTCGAACCGAACCTCTGAGCTTCGCAGTGGCATTGGCGATCCGACCCCGACTTCGGTCACACCAGGCAGTGCCAGCATCTCGCGTCGTATCTGTTCGTATCGCTGCTTCGCTCCAGCGTCAGCACTAGGGTTGCTCAGTAGTTCGGTCGGCGTGAGCAGTGGCACATCGATTGTGAGCACCTCTTCGGTGCGCAACCCCGTGCTTACGTCTGAGAGCCGGATCATCGTCCGCGTGAGCAGGCCGGCCCCCGCGAGCAGTACCACGGACACGGCGATCTGTACCACGACAAGACCGCGTTGAAGGCGCTGCTTCCTCAAGCTGCCGCTCATTCGCCTAACGCCTGCAGAGATCCAGCTGGCGAAGCCGCCTTCTTTCGGCAGCGAAGCCACATAGGAGAGCAGCAGCGCGAGTGTGACTGCGAGCGCGAGCGTGAAGCCGAGGACCATCCCGTCGAGGCGGATCTCACCTGCGCGCGGCGAGTAGCGCTCGGCGAGCGAGATGAGAAGCCTAACGCCGCCGATTGCGATGGCGACGCCGAAAACGGCTCCCATCAGCGTCAACACGAGGTTCTCGACGAGCAGCAGCCGACGCAGGCGAGCTCCGGCAGCGCCAAGGGCCGCGCGCAACACGAGCTCGTTTTCGCGGCGAACGCCGCGCATGAGCGTGAGGTTGGCGACATTTGCCGCCGAGATGATCATTACGAACGCGGCCGCAACCATCAGCAGCAGCAGCGTTAGGCGCGCCCGTTCACCAATCACCTGTTGGAAAGGGATGACCGCGATGCGATGATGATCGGCTGCCGCGTACGCGTCCTTGTACTCCGCCTGGATGCGCTGGCTGACGGCGGCGACCTCGGCGCGCGCTTGATCCAACGTAGCGGTGGGAGCGAGACGCGCGACCATCTCCGTCATGCGGTGCACGCGCCCCTCGACCATGAACGCACTGAGGTGGTGCGGGCTGATCACCATGTTGTTGAGCGCTTCTACGCGGGTTGGAAAAAACGGCGCGGGCTGAAGGACGCCGATCACAGTGACCGAGTTCCCGTCCATTCGCACCTGCTTGCCCACGATGCTCGAGTCGCCGCCGAAGCGCTTGATCCAGCCTTCCTGCGTCAGCACCATGACGGCTGGGACGCCAGGTCCGTCGTCGCCGGAGTTTGTGAGCCTGCCGAGCACGGGCGAGAGCCCCATCACCTCGAAGTAGTTGCCCGTAACAAGACCGGTTTGGATGCGCACGGTCCCTTCGGAAAGCTGCAGCGTCCCGGACCAGTCGGAGAACTCCGCGATGCCGCCTAACGACTTCGCCCCGTTGCGGAAGTCGCGTACTTCGGGAACGGAGAAGGCGAGGTTCGCGCCACCGGGCCCGTCCATGGAGTGTCGCAGGTAGACCAGCCGATCGCCGTCGCGATGGGGCAGGGGGCGCAGGAGCACGCCGCGCACGACGCTGAAAATCGCGGTGTTGGCGCCGATGCCTAACGCAAGCGTGATGACGACCACCGTAGTGAACGCCGGGCTGTGTCGCAGCGTGCGCAAGGCGTACTTGATGTCCGATGCTACACTCTCCAGCCACGGCAGGCCGCGCTGATCGCGCACTGCTTCCGCCGCCGCGGTGATGCCTCCAGAAGCGAGCATTGCCTGTCGCCGCGCTTCGTCGGGATTCATCCCGCGCCGGATGTTCTCGGCGGTCTCCATCTCGAGGTGCGCTTGCATCTCTTCGCGGAGGTCGTCGTCCTGGCGCTGGCCGACGAAAACGCCAGCGATGCGCGCGAGCGCGGAGCGGATGCTCATGTTGTCTCCCGGCGCGGCGTTAGAAAGGCCGCGATCAGATCGGCGGTCTGGTGCCATTCACGAGCTTCGCGCGCGAGCTGCTTCTTACCGGAAGCTGTCAGCGAGTAGTACTTCGCGCGGCGGTTGTTCTCGGAGGGGCGCCACTCGGCCGTGATGAAACCCTCTTGTTCGAGCTTGAGTAGGGCGGGGTACAGCGTGCCGTAGTTGAGCGTGAGGCGGTTTTTACTGGTCTCCTCGATCCGGCGCGCGACGCCATAGCCGTGGAGCGACCCGAGTACTTCCAGGGTTTTGAGGATCATCAGGGAGAGGGTGCCCTGTTTCACGTCCAGCTTCTCGGCCATGTGTCCGTCCTATGGGATTCCCATATGACGGTAGCTTCGCGAGATGGTTTCATGCAATAGCTGTGACGGTCCCGATCTTCCGCCGTTGCACCGCGTGCGGTAAATCCTCGTTAGCGAACTCGTGCGAGGTGCAGTGGGAGTGCCCTCGATGCTC
>CBQVAZ010000696.1:0-2374 GCA_967720205.1 uncultured Gemmatimonadaceae bacterium
AGCGTGTCGTCGGCCGAGCGCGGCGCATCCAGCGCTTCATGTCGCAGCCTTTTGCCGTCGCTTCTCAGTTCACGGGCCGAGAAGGCAAGTACGTGAAGCTTGAGGAAACGGTCTCATCATTCGAGCGGCTTTGCGCCGGCGAGTTCGATCAGTATCCGGAACAGGCCTTCTTCATGTGCGGCGGCGCGGATGACATCGAGAAGAACGCCGAAGCGTTGGCGAAGGCATAACAGATGGCCTCGCTGAGCGTGTCCGTCATCTCGCCGGAGAAGATTCTCTTCGAAGGCGAAGCAGAAAGCGTCGTGGCACCAGCGTTTGATGGCGAGGTTGGTATCCTCCCGCAGCACGCACCGATGGTGACGCTATTAGGTAAAGGCACCTTGCGAGTCGGCGATGGCGGTCGCGCCGGTCGTTTCGCGATCGAGGGTGGCTTCCTGCAGGTCGCGGACAACAAAGTTCGGATTGTGACTGAGCACGCGCAGGCGATTGAATAGAAAGCGGTTACGACGAAACCAGGTCGTGCCCGCTACAATCATTAGATAGGGCGCTGGCGTGCAGTGAGTGGGCGGCGAGACAACTCGTCGCCCTTTTGTTTGGCGATCCGTGGTGTCGCGTTTGTGCAGGCGCGGCGCGTTAGGCAGTCTCTGCGGTAAGCCGATCAGAGCCATCGATCATGTGATGTGGGGACTTGTGGCTTTCGTATCGGAACCGCGACATTCAATACCTCACAGGTAAACCTTTTACTCGGAGAGGCGCATGACCAATCACGTACGAGCATTGATCTCGTTCCCCACGTTCGACGCGTTCGTCCCGCCCCCGCACGCGGGCGCAGCGTACGCGCACGTTCGCACCCGCAAGAATTCAGGCGGGTAATCCGCGGACAGCTCACGAACCAGTAGTACCGAGGATTGCACTCGGCGTTACGGCTGCTTTGCTCTAACAAGGTGGCCATCTGTGTTTTCCGCGATCCTCGTTAGGCAGGTCTGACGAGTTCGATAAACGCCGTTGACGCCGCTTGGCCTCGGCACCTCGATTGCAACGCGAGCATCGCGTTCAAACCTCTGCGCGCTCCGCAGCAGCAGACTCATCGAAATCATCTCCTAAGGAGCCCAACATGAAACACCGTGTACGCCAGCTCGCTTTCTTTACAGCGATTGCAAGCATCGGCTTCGCGGCCGCATGCGACGACGATGAGCCCAGCGGCCCTAACGTGGTCCGGACCAACTTCGCCGCGACACTGACTGGCGCCAACGAGCGTCCGACTGCCATAACTACCACCGCGACCGGAAACGCCACCGTCGTCGTGTTCGGCACCGACAGCGTGACCTACCGGGTGCAGGTGGCGAGCATCGACTCTGTGATAGCGTCGCACATTCATGCGGGCACCGCCGACTGCGTGTGCCCCGTCATGTTCGGGTTTGCGGCTTTTACCACGCCGGCGAGCATCGGCGCCCTCACCACACTCCGCGAGGGCACGATCGTTCGCACGTCGACGTTCAACGGCTCGTACACGTTCGATTCGCTGCTCACGCGCCTGAACGACGGAACCGCGTACGTCAACGTGCATACGAAGCGCAATCCAATCGGTGAAATCCGCGGCCCGCTCATCAAGCAGTAGAATTTTGAACGGATAGGCAGCGCTGCCTGACGACGTTCGTCGATCGGTCGCCCCGGCATGATCGGAGCGGCTGATCGACGCGTGTCGCGTGAAACGCACCGCTCTGGCGCGAAGCGAGTCTTCTGCGCGCACACACTGTCGTAATTCGTTGCGCCCTATTTTCCTTCTCCGCGTACGGCGAACCGTCATTACGGCGGCCGCCCCGAACGGAGGAACGGTCGTTATGCAGCACGTACGACGGTGGTGTGTGATGGCACTCGCCGTGTCGGCGCTCGCGCAGCGTGCTAACGCGCAAGCGTGGTCATATCCAGCATTTCAAACGCCGCGCATCGTCGAGCGCGAGTTCAACATTGGTGTGGCAGACGGCGGAATCGCTGGGGTAAGCGCGCTCTTTCAGTGGCGCGAACAGACGGGGCCGAAGACGCAATTGTCGCTTGACGCCGGTTTGGCCGATCCTGAGCAGGGAGAATACTCGGTCACCGTTTTCGCCGGCGGTCAGCTTGCCTATCAACTGGCGACGTCGACAAATGAAACGCCTCTCGATTTTCTGCTCACGACGGGCGTGAACATGGCGATCAACAAGCGCTCAGTTTTTCGAATTCCGGTGGGCATCGTCGTTGGACATCGCTTCCCGCTCGAGGGCGATCTCGCGATCACCCCATATGTGCATCCGCGTGTCACCTTCGACCTCTGCGGAAAGTGCTCGAGCAACTCGGAGCTCGGGCTCGTTTTCGATTTGGGAGGGAGCCTTGAGAT
>CBQVAZ010000697.1:0-2372 GCA_967720205.1 uncultured Gemmatimonadaceae bacterium
GTCGAAGCGCTCACCGATCAGATGGAGCGCGGCGCTGAGGAGATCTTCAAGGAGATCGAGCAAGTCGGCGGCGTTGTGCAAGGAATCGAGCAAGGTTGGTTCCAGCGTCGCATCGCTGAATCCGCGGCTCGGCAGCAGTGGGAGATCGAGCAGCGTCGACGCTTGGTCGTAGGTGTCAACGAATTCGTCACAGACGAGCCAGAGCTCGCGATCCCTGTGCTCAAGGTCGGCGAGGACGCCGATCGCGACCAGCGAGACCGTCTCGCCAAGCTGCGCGCTACGCGCGACAACGATCTCGTGAAGCAGCGACTGGCCGCGCTCATGAGCGCAGCCGCGACGGACGCAAACTTGATCCCGTACATCCTCGATTGCGCGCGAGCGTACTGCACGCTGTACGAGATCCGTCACGCGATGGAAGCAGTGTTCGGCGCGTACCGCGAGCCGGTGTTCTTCTAGCGCGCGACTATAGCGCCTCGCCCGTGCGCTGAGCATGGCGCACAACTTCAGCAGCGTGGCAAGCTGCGGCGCGCAATTCGTCGCCGACTTCATCGAGCGAGCCAGCACGGGAAATCTCGACCTCTCGTGCCTGTTCAGATCCGCCTGCCGCCCTTTCCCATTCAGCGCCCGTTAGGCGCTAGTTCCTGTAAGATCTTGAACCACAGAGAACACAGAGAACACAGAGGAAAACAGGTATGAACCACGTCCAGTGGTGACATCAAGAAACAACTGGGAGGAGTGGGCCCCATTTATTGTTGTTTACGCCGTTCCTCTGTGTTCTCTGCGTTCTCTGTGGTAAAAGCACTTTCAGAACTAGCCCAGCTGTCGAAACCGGGCATCGAAACGCTGCCGTCCGATAGGTCAGGGCAGTAGGTTTTGCCCACGAATGTCTCGCCCAATCCGCGTTCTCGTCGCCAAACCCGGCCTCGACGGCCATGACCGGGGTGCCAAGGTCGTCGCCGCCGCCTTACGCGACGCGGGAATGGAAGTGATCTACACGGGCCTGCACCAAACGCCCGAAATGATCGCCACGGCCGCGGTCCAGGAGGACGTCGACGTCGTCGGCCTCTCGATCCTGAGCGGCGCGCACATGACCCTCTTCCCGCGCGTCAAAAAGCTGCTGGACGAGGCTGGACGCGACGACATCCTCGTCACCGGCGGCGGCATCATCCCGAAGGAAGACATGGATGCGCTCCAGGCCCAAGGGATGGGCAAGCTCTTCGGTCCTGGTACCTCTACTGGCGAGTTGATCGCGTACATCAAGGACTGGTTCGCCGAGCGCGAACGTCAGCCGACGTGACATCACGTCTTCACACCCTTGCCGACGCCGTCCGCGAGCTCGAAGCGCAACTCCGGTTAGGCGGCGGGCAGGACAAGATCGCGCGCGAGCATAAAAAGGGGAAACTGACGGCGCGTGAGCGCATAACGCGGCTCTGCGATCCGGGCGCGCGCTTTCTCGAGATCGGCCTCCTCGTCGCCTACGATCAGTATGACGGCCAGGCGCCTGGCGTCGGTGTCGTCACTGGCATCGGCTACGTACAACAGCGCGAAGTCGTCATCGTCGCCAACGACGCGACAGTCAAAGCCGGTTCCTGGTGGCCCGAGACGATCAAGAAGATTCTGCGCGCACAAGAAATCGCGATGCGCTGTCGCGTCCCGATCATCTACCTCGTCGATTCGGCGGGCGTGAATCTCCCGTATCAAGGCGGAGTCTTTCCGGGCCAGTACGGAGCGGCGCGCATCTTCTATTACAACTCGATCATGCGGCGTTATCTGCGCATCCCGCAGATCTCGGCTGTCATGGGACCGTGCGTCGCGGGCGGCGCGTATCTCCCCGCGCTCTCCGACGTGATCCTCATGGTCGAAGGGACGTCATTCATGGGACTCGGCGGACCGAACCTCGTCAAAGGCGCAACGGGACAAGTTGTCGACGGCGAATCGTTAGGTGGCGCGTCGGCGCATACGGCAGTGAGCGGCGTCGCGCACTACGCCGTGGCGGACGACCACGCCTGTCTCGCCAAAATCCGCGACCTGATCTCTCGGCTCCCCTCGCAGCACCGCGAATCGGGCGCGCACGTCGAGTCACCAAGCGCCGAACCGTCCACACTGTACGACGTGCTGCCGAGCGATCATCGCATGTCGTACGATATACACGATGTTTTGGCGGCGATCGTCGACGGCCAGGGCCTCGACGCGTTTCAGGCTGACCTCGCACGCGAGATGATTTGCGGCGACGCGTCCATCGATGGAATACCGTTAGGCATCATCGCCAATCAGCGCGGACTCATCAAAGGCCGCCCCGGCGAGAAACCGCGCTTTGGCGGCATCATCTATACTGAAAGCGCCGAGAAGGTCGCCTTCTATATAGAACGCTG
>CBQVAZ010000698.1:0-2369 GCA_967720205.1 uncultured Gemmatimonadaceae bacterium
AGGTCAACGACGCCGGATCATCTGGCGATAGCCGCCGTGCTGGAGAGCGGCGCGCTTCCGCTCACCGTTCTCAAACTCAAGTTGGACCGTGTCAGTCGATAGGCTCCGAACTGCAAGCCCTTCCCGAATCCTAACGAGCGCGAACGCGGATAATGCGGTCGTCGTCCGACGTCGGCGACCCGCGGCCGTCGCGGTTGCCCGCGCCGTCGGGAGCGACCAGAACGTCGCGCAAGCGGCCAAAGGTGTTGTGGAACAGTCGCTCCTGAGACTCCACGCGGCGTCCGTCTGACGACAGCGTTAGGCGATACAACGCGCGGCCAGCCAGGCTTGTGAATAGAAGACTTCCCTGCCATCCCCGAATCGCCGAGGACGTGTACAGATCGGCGCCGGAGGGAGCGATTGTCGGCGTCCAGTTAGCAAGCGGCTCGACGACGTTGTTAGCCTGACAGAACGGGATTTCGCTGGAACCGGCGTCGCCATCGCACTTGCCACGCACGGTGGGCCAACCGTAGTTGCGGCCCATCTCGATGCGATTCACTTCGTCGTTGTCGGCCGGCCCGTGCTCGGTGATGTAGAGGAAGCCTCTGGCGCGGTCGAAGACCATGCCTTGCGGGTTACGGTGTCCGTAGGAGTAAGTAGCGTTGCCGAAGGGGTTCCCCGGCGCGGGCGCACCGTCCAGCGTTAGGCGCAGAATCTTGCCGGCAAGCGAGTTGCGATCCTGGGCCAGCTGCTCCGAAGACGCGTCACCCGTGGACACATACAGCAGCCGATCCGGGCCAATCGCGATGCGGGAGCCGTTGTGATTCCCGGCCCCAGGAATGTTGTCCAGGAGCGTCTCGGGCGTGCCTAACGAGGTCCCGCTATAGCGCATGCGCACAAGCCGGTTGCGCGAGCCGCCGTTGGGTGAGTTGAACGTGTGCATCAGGTAGATGAACGGCTGCTGCGGGAAGTCGGGATGGAATGCCATTCCCAAAAGACCGCCTTCTCCAATTTCCGCGACGTTGATCTGGCCGATCGGCGTCTTGGCACCGGTCGTGGGATTTACGTGTGAGATCGTGCCCGGACGCTCGGTCACCCAGATCGCGTTGTCGGACCCCCAGGCCAGCTCCCTGATCGTGTCGAATCCGTGGGCGAGGGTTTCAGTGATATTAGAATCGGCCCCACCCGGGCCCGGCGCTGGCACGACGAGCGAGTCGGGGTCACTCCCGCAGGAGGTGCAAGCGACCGACCCGATGAGCAACCACGGCGCTAGGGATCGATTGATTGTCAGCATAAGGACACTCAGGAGAGGCACAATGCAGACGATGGAACCTGACGGCTGTCTCGGCATTGAACAGTGCGAACGCGAAGAGGTTCCGAACCGTGCGTCGGGTCACACACGGGCGCAAGAATGGCGCCCGTGTCCGTCACCAGGTTGAACCGATCTCGAGGACAGGGTGCTACCTTCCGCTGCGCTCATGGCAGGCCGAACGAAGAGCCCTCTCTACCTAACGGCAACATGTCTCGCGCTCGGACTCAGCGCGTGCGTGAGCATCACTCCGACTCGTAGGATCCCAAGCGCGGCCGATTCGCTGCTCGCACTGACGCTGCTGGACGAGGCAATCGTCGCGCACACACGGCGCGTGGTCGAATACAACAGCGACCTGCGTCTGGCGCTCGGTCTGCGGCTCGATCGCTTACCGACGAATTATGCCGACGCGCGACGCGAGGACGCGCGATACGCACGTTCGGTCCAGCGGGAACTCGAGCGCGTGCGGTACGATGCGCTGAGCCAGGACAATTATCTCACGTTGCTCGCGGTGCATTGGGATCTATCCAACGACGGCGAGGCACCGATCTATCGCGCGCTCGATTTCACCGCCGTCGTGCCGCGAGCGTCGCCCATCCCAGCGATCGCGCGCTCCATGGCGCTGCATCCAATCGAGGAGGAGCAGGATGTCGCGCGCTATCTGTATCTGTTGGACAATCTCGGACTCTTCTTTATCGAGAAGCGGCAATTACTGATTGAGCAGGCGGCGGCCCGCGTAACGATTCCGCGGATCGCGCTCGACAGCGTCGTGTCGTTCCTCAGGGCGTTTCGCCAAAGCGGCAGCGCGAGTCCGTTCGCGCTCACGAGCGAACGCCTAACGCACATCGATTCGCTCACGCGTCCAAGCATCGCCGGGGCGATCGCGCAGCGGATCGACAGCGACGTGAACGTGCATCTCGACAGTCTGATCGGGTACCTGGACGGCCCGTATCGAGCGCAACTCCCCGATACGGCAAGCACGGCAGCGATCGGTCTTGGGCGCTATCCAGGTGGAAGGGAATATTATCAGTACTTGTTACACCGCTCGACGACGCTCGAAGTCACGCCGGCCGATCTCTAT
>CBQVAZ010000699.1:0-2368 GCA_967720205.1 uncultured Gemmatimonadaceae bacterium
TCTGGCTTTCCTTTTCTCTAAGTCGCCCACTCGCCGAGCTGGCGCACGCCACCGCGTCAATCAGCCTTGACGGTCCAGACGTCGAGATCGCGGTCGCGCGCGACGATGAGATCGGCACCGTCGCGCGGCGGTTGTTAGCCACGTCGCGACGACTCCGCACCAACGCCGCGAAGCTACGCGACGCCGAGCGTCTCGCCACGGTGGGCGAGATGGCGCGCCAGGTGAACCACGACATCAAGAACGGGCTGATCCCGATTCGCAACGTGGTGCGACACTTCGCCGAAGTGCAGGAGCAGCAGCCGCTCGAATTGCCCGTCGTCTTCGCCGAGCGCCGCGCGACACTGGAGTCGAGCCTCACCTATCTCGACACGCTGGCGCGCAACTACGCGCGACTGTCGCCTCGAAACGACAAACGCGCGTTCGACGCGAACGCCGTCATCCTGGACGTGGCGCGCGCCGCGGCCAGTGCCGGTGCGCCCGTGCAATCGCGACTGCAGCCCGAACTGCCGCGGATTCTTGGCGATCCGGTGATCCTGCGGCGCATCATCGACAATCTGGTGCGCAACGCCGTCGAGAGCCTAACGCCGGGGAACGGAAGCGTCACCCTTGCAACGGCCCGGAATGGCGATGGCAACATCTGGATCACGGTCGCCGACACGGGACGCGGGATGACCGCGGAGCAGCTCTCCCACGCGTTCGACGACTTCTACACAACCAAGGATGGTGGGATCGGCCTTGGCCTAACAGTCGTCCGTCGCCTAACGGCTGACATGCACGGCACCCTTCGCGTGGAGAGCGAGCCGGGACGCGGAACGACGTTCACGATCGATCTGCCGGCCGCCGTGTCTCAGCCTTCTCGCCTCAAATGACCACCGTTCTCATTGTGGACGACGTCCGGCCGATGGCCGACCAGTACGCGTACGACCTGCGGCGTCTCGCGCAGTTCGAGACGCTGACCGCCTTCGACGGCGACGCGGCGCTGGAAACTCTCGCGCGCGAAAGCGTCGACTGCGTCGTGCTCGACCTCGAGATGCCAGGAAAGGATGGTTTCGCGGTGTTGCGCGCGATGCGCGAACGTGGGCTCGAAGTGCCAGTCATCGTCTACACGGGAACCGGCAACTACGATCGCTGCGTGCAGGCTATGCGGCTCGGCGCGCACACCTTCATCGAGAAGGGCGATCCAGTCGAGCGTGTCGCGCGCGAGGTGGAGAACGCCGTCGAGCGGCGCGCGTTACTCGCCGAGGTGGCGACGCTGCGTCGATACGCCGCCGAAGACAGTGCGCTGATCGGCGGAAGCCCGGCGATGCGACGTCTCAAGGATTCGATCGCGCGCGTCGCCCCGATCCCGAGCACCGTGTTGATCATCGGCGAGAGCGGTTCTGGAAAGGAGCTCGTCGCGCGCGATGTGCATCGGCTGAGCGGAGAGAATCGGGAACGCGAGCCGTTCATCGCGGTGAACTGTGCGGCGCTGCCAGACACACTTGTGGAGAGCGAGCTGTTCGGACACGAGCGCGGTGCATTTACCGGCGCACACGTTACGCGCAAAGGCGCTTTCGAAGCGGCCGGCAAAGGCACGCTCTTCTTGGACGAGATCGGCGAGCTGCCGCCCGCGGCGCAGGCCAAGCTGTTGCGTGTGCTCGAGGAGCGGCAAGTCGTTAGGCTCGGTGCCACGCGGGCGCTTCCCGTTCCTGCGCGCGTCATCGCGGCGACAAATCGTGACCTGTCCGAGGGAGTCGCCGCTGGCCAATTCCGCCAGGACCTGCTCTTTCGTCTCAAGGTACACGAGCTGCGCGTGCCGCCGCTCAGGGAACGGCTCTCGGATCTTCCCGAACTTGTGGATCATCTCCTCACGGTCAGCTGCGAGCAGTTCAGGATGCGCCGCAAACGCATCACGGCTGAAGCGCTGGCTCAGCTGGCCTCGTACGACTGGAAGCGGAACAACGTACGCGAACTGCGCAACGTCGTCGAGCGGATGATCATCGCGACCGACGGTGACGCGATTGGCCCTGAGCTGATCCCCGAAGATATCATTAGCGCGCATGGTGAACTGGCGTCGTTAGGCATGGGGCCGCGGTCGTTCGTCGAGCGCAAGGCCGAAGCCGAGCGACAGATCGTCGTCGCAGCGCTGGAACGCAACGAGTGGCACATAACGCGAACTGCGCAGGACCTCGGCCTTGCCGACCACGCGAGCCTCCTCAAGATCATGCGCCGCCACGGGATCAGCAGCCGCTGACGACAGCGCCCGAGTGTGGTTTCGATTTCCGCTGTTGCTTTCCACCGAAGCCCGAATCCGCAGACACGAGGTTGTTCTGCGTTTCTGGAGGGTTACCCCTTGATTATCTAAGGGAGAGCGCCATGTTGTTCCCTA
>CBQVAZ010000700.1:0-2346 GCA_967720205.1 uncultured Gemmatimonadaceae bacterium
CGCACAACGGCGTCACGCCGGCAGGGGGGCTGTAATCCACTCTGGGAGACATCGAGCGCTTCGATCGGGCGCTGTACGGGGACGCGTTGGTGAACGAAGAGTCTAAGCGGTTGCTCTTCGCAGCGCGTTCCGTGATCACCGCCTACGGCTGGAAGACATCGGAAGACACGCTTCGGAGTGGTGTTACTCGACGAGTACTTCACACGACGGGCGGTCTCCCGGGCTTCGGCGCGGTCATGGTGCGAGTTCCGTCCGTGCGGCGCACGATCATCATGTTGACCAACATCCGTACCATGACGTGGCGGCTGGAGGACTTCGCGGCCAGCATCGGCCGCATCCTCGACGGCGGACCCTACTCGTTGCCAAAACAGTCACTTGCCGAGGCGCTCGCGTCGGACGTGAAGGCCCGGGTTTCACCAGATCTGATCGATCGCCATTTCGAACAGATGCGCACGGACACGGCTCGTTATGCGCTGTTGGAACCCGAACTCAATCGGCTTGGATACCACGCGCTGAACTCCTGGCGAGATGTGCCCCGCGCGATAGAAATCTTTCGGCTTAACGTCCGTGCCTTTCCGAAGTCCGGGAACGTGTACGACAGCCTAGGCGAGGCCTACCTCGCTCAGGGAGACACGGTCCGCGCGCGAGCGAACTATCGCCGATCGCTCGATCTCGACCCCAACAACAGCAACGCCGCGGACATCCTGAAGCGCATCGGTCCGCCACGCTGAATCGGCGAGACGAGGCTGGATCGTCTGTAACTCGCGCGCTGGAGCGCTCGGAGCGAACCCGTTAGGCTGGAACGATTACGCGCTGAGAGATGTCTCATTCTGAGAGAATCCAGATGCGTGTCGCTACGTGCCTTCTCGCGCTTTGCACCACAGCGGGCGTTGCCTCGCCGCAGGATCGATTCAGCGGAGAGTGGCGCGGCCACTGGGCGCGCGCAGGCGACACCATGGCTGTCACGATGCACGTACAGCGCGAGCCAAGCTCTGGGCGCTATACCGCGACGTTCGACGCTGAACGTCTTCGTGTCAGTGGGATCCCATTTGACACCGTGCGTGTCGAAGTCTGCTGCAACGTAACAATGACGCTTCGAGGCGACCGCACGACGACTTCATTTGCCGGAACTCTTCGCGGCGACTCTCTATTCGGAACGCTTCGCGAGGGCGCGAGCCAAGGCCGCTTCGCCTTCGCTCGAAGCAAAACCGCAAGACCATTATTTGACGAGCGCGAGATTGCATTCGCGAACGGCTCCGTGAATCTCGCCGGCTCGTTGATTCTTCCGTTGCGCGGCGACTCACTTCCTGCTGTGGTGTTTCTGCACGGGTCGGGCGCCGAGGGACGCTGGGCCTCGCGATTCCTAGCCACGCAGCTCGCGAGTCACGGGATCGCTGCACTGATTTTCGACAAGCGCGGTGTGGGTCGCTCCTCGGGTGACTGGCGTCAGGCAACGCTCGATGATCTCGCCAGCGATGCTAGTGCCGCCGTCGCCATGCTGCTCAAGGAACCACGCATCGATCGTCGCCGCATCGGCATCCACGGACACAGTCAGGGCGGAACACTCGCTCCGCTCATCGCAGCGCGATCAGAGCACGTCGCGTTCGTGATTGGTTCAGCGGCCGCCGGCGTACCCACTGATTCCACAGAGATTTTCAGCGTTCTGAACTCGGTGTACCCGCGAGCGACGACAGCCGAGGACTCGGCGATGGCGCGGGCGTATGTGAGCGAGCTGGTGGCCGTCGCGTATCGCGGCCGCGCACGGCAGAGGCTCGACTCGTTGGCCACGTCTCTCCGAGATAGGCAATGGTTCTTCGCTCCACCGCCGCCCGATAATTCGTACTGGTCGTTCTCGAAATTGTTCGCGCAGTATGACCCTCTGACTTGGTGGGCGCGCGTGCGCGTTCCTGTCCTGCTCATATACGGTTCGGACGATCAGCGCGTACCCGCTGCGGAGAGTGCCGCTCGGATTTCCGCGACGTTGCTGCGCAGTACGCGGAACGCCGACGTAACAGTACGCATTCTGCCAGGTGCCGATCACACGTTCCGCTTGCCGCCGGGACCAAGCGAATGGCCGCGCACTGCGCCGGACTACATTTCCACTCTGTTGAACTGGCTGGCCTTGCGCTGACGACATCTGGCGACCGAAACAATGGCTCGTTAGGCAGCCTGCTTCTCCGCGACACCGTCGAGTTCTACTCGGGCGACCTCGCGCAGTTCGTGAACGGCCGCCTGTGGCCCAGGTTCCGCAGCATCTGGTTTGTTGGAGGCGGTGCAGTCGCTGCCGAATGCAGAGACATCGCGCTTCACCTGGCGGAGGTGAAAGCGTACAAGAACGGCATGGTG
>CBQVAZ010000701.1:0-2341 GCA_967720205.1 uncultured Gemmatimonadaceae bacterium
GCCGGCCTCATGCTCCCCGAGCATGCGCGCTACCATGCTGCGCCACACCCCGTCGGATCACTCAGTGTAGCGGCGCGCAAGGTTCGTGAATGCTCGGGGTGCGATGCCCTGTCTCGCGCGCTCGCGTCTGTCCTGAAGGCGAGCACACGCGTTGCAGATGCGACGCATCCGCCCACCGCGCATCGCCGTGTAGGAGTACTCATGTCCTCGGATGCAACGAGTGGAGTCGCCTTTCAGCCGCACTTGAGAACGGAAGCCTGCGAGTGCCGCAGCGGCGTCGGAGCTCTTCTCATCTCCGAGCCACGACCGCGTAATCTCAAGGACGCGCTCGACGCTCTCGGTACCCTCTGCGCACCATCTGTAATCGTCAGGCTCGCCGTGATGCTCGATCCGTCCGAGCCCTTCAAGGTTGCGTTGGAGCCTCAGGAGCACCGCGGCGGGCGAACCAACGTCGCCGTGTTGACTTGCAGATACGCGTATGCGGTACCAGTCCGGGCCTTTCCTGCGAGCGCCCGCGCGCGCCAATCCGAAGCAGCCTTCGGCGTCGAGGAATCCCGCCGCCCAGGCGCGCTCGAGATCAGCTGCGCTACGTTCGCGGATGGCGGGCAGTTCAGGTGGGTGACGCCGCGCGGGACGTCGACGGTGTACGCCGCCCATGTAGTGCTGCTCGACCAGATCCATTGCCCGCGTCGCTTGAGAACGCTTGATGTCTCCAAGGTGTGGCCACATCAGGTCGAGCACCAAATGCGCTTCTTCGCGCGCGGCGTAGCGAAGCATGTAGATGCCATCGTCGCTCGGTCCGCTAATGTGGCCCATCCCGAACATCACGCGCTGGAATCGAAGCAGCACAGACGGCACGCCGTCGCGCCCGGACTGAGGCACCGTCACGTTCAGCTGGCGATAGCCAGACCGAAACGTGAATGCGCGCGCGATTGTGCTGCCTTCGCCATCGAAGAAGCCTGCGGCCCACGCGAAGTCAGCTCGATCAAGTTCCGGAGCAAGAGCATCCAATTGATCTCCAGTCCGGCGCGACCCACCCACAGTATAGAACAGATGGGCGATACCGTCAATGGTCGCTAATCAACAGCCCGCACTCGCACGTCTTCACGCGCGCATCCGCGCGTGCACGAAGTGCGTCGACGCGGGTTACCTGCCTTCGGCGTTCCCGATCGTCGCGGGCAACGCGAGCGATCGCGTGATGATCATCGGCCAGGCTCCGGGCGCGGTCGAGCTCACCACGGGTCTGCCTTTCTCGGGACGCGCGGGCGCCGAGCTTCGGCGCTGGCTCGCCGAGGCCGGCATCGATGAGGCTCATCTTCCATACCGGACGTCGATAACAAAATGCTTTCCCGGCAAAGCAGCGAGCGGAGCAGGGGATCGCCGACCATCCCCACCCGAGGTCGCGCTGTGCGCGCCGTGGCTCGAAGCGGAGCTCGCGCTCGTGCGACCGCGCGTGATCCTCCTCGTCGGAACGCTCGCGATCGAACGCTTCTGGGGACGCGTGCCGCTCAGTGAGGTCGTGGGAAGGAGTCGAGCCGACGGCGATCACGTGCTTATCCCCCTGCCGCATCCGTCAGGCGCGTCCAGGTGGCTGAACGATCCGGCGCATCGCGCTCTGTTACGCCGAGCTCTTGGGATCCTTAGGCGTCACGCGCGACTGCAGCCAACGTCTTAGACGGTTTGACCAGCGCGCCTCATCGATCGACCGGAAGAGCGCCTCCTGCGACGCGAATACCTCGGCGGTTGTCGGGCCCATGTAGCGCTCAGCGATTCGGCTAAGTTCCACGCTGGGTGTGCTGTGCCGTCGGCCCCAAAGCTCCCAGCCGAGTTCGGTCGCGACGATGCTTCGTGCAAATTGGCTCGAGGATGCGACGCGCTCAACGAAGTCGAACGCCTTCCGGAGCTCGTCCTCTGGTTCGCCATGCAAGAGAAGCCTCTCGAGATACGGCCACAGCACCTGGTTGAATACGTCGTAGGCCCTGAGGCTGCGCTCGCTGCCCCAACCCTGCCCACGATTCCGTACGTAGTCCTCATAGGCATCCGCAACACCGGGCAGATCGGCGAGAGACTTCTCAAGGCGCGCGGCCTCATCCTCGTGCCGCGCAAAGGCGTCCTCGGCCTGTGGGTTTCCCGCGGATACGAGGCGTCGCGGTTTCCGGCTCACTTGTCGCTGATTGTGTTCCGCCGATCCGCGAGCAGCCCGTGTAAAGATTTGTGGGGAGCGGTCGGGAGATCAACCGTATTCAGGCGACCCGTCGGGGGCTCGGGGCTTGACATTGCAGCCAGCGCAGCCAAACTGCATCGCAGCAGGTGACGCTCACTCAACACCCCAACGCAGGAG
>CBQVAZ010000702.1:0-2321 GCA_967720205.1 uncultured Gemmatimonadaceae bacterium
AACGCCGACAGTCGTTCCTGCGACAACGCCGAGTACGTCGAGCCACTCGCCGTCAGACGTCATCACCATGACGCCGTTGGACGATCTCGTTAGGCCGCCCGGACATGTGTACGCCGAACGCAGGAAGACGCGCTGTCCATTCGCGGACCACGTGGCGCGTTCCCAACCCTTGCAGCCGTCCCTGACGGATTCACTCTGCGCGCCTGTGGCGTCGATGTGCTGGCGCATCGCTATGCTGTCTCCCACCACTGTTGCGATGTCGACAGCCGACTTACCGGCTGCCGGAATCACGCAGATGCGCGGCTTGGCAGGCGCATTAATAGAAACGGCGACGGAGCCGTCGGCTGCGGCGTTCGGATCGACAGCTTCCCAGCAGCCGACCCACGCCTGCCAACGAGAGTCGAGCTTCACGTCCTGCGCTGCTGCTGTGTTGCCGAGCAACAGAAGGCCGGCGGTCAGACCAGCCGCGCTCGAGAATCGCCGTGCGAACTCACCAAGGCTGCGCATGATGTCCATCCTGTTTAAAACCTGACGTAGATGCCGAGAGAAGCGTTGTACCCGGACAGGTCGATCTTGTCGAATTTCTGGAAGTCGCGGCTCATGGGAGCCTTCCCCCACGTGTAGCGACCTTCACCAGTCAGCCCGAAGCGCGGCCCCAGTGAAATATCTAACCCCGCCAACCCGTGCGCTGTGGCGGCCCATCCCTTCGACTCGTACGCATCGGTGAAGACATCCAGCGTCTCCATGTTGATGAAGTCGCCCTCCTGCTTGAACTGGTACCACATCGCCCCACCGCCCGCTCCGATAAAGGGCGCCCACGTTGTTGGGACCCACGTGAAGCGCCCAATCGAGCGACCGCGCGACAGCAGATAGAGCTTACCGCTGAGCGTTATGGGCACGCGAGTGAGGTTGGTCGTCTGCTCGATCGGCAAGTCATTGTTGTCCACGAAGCGTCGGAACTCGGACTGTGCATTTCGTCCGGAATAGGAAGCGCCGAGGACGACGTCGAGACGCGGCAGGACACTGATGGCCAGGTCGGCGTCGACGGACGCGCTGGCAAAGTCGCCACGACCGAGCGTCAGCTCATCGGTGACGAAGGAGAAGATCTCGCTCTTGGCGTTCGCCTGAGCGAATCCGGCGCGTACGCCAAAGCTCCCAATGGGTGGCCTGAATAGAAAACCGCGGCCTTGAATCTGGGCGCCGGCAGGCAGCGCGAACGCGATGAGCGTGGCAAGGCCTGCCAGGAGCGCGATCCACCGCGCGTCGCGTCGTGTCGCGACAGCCGAGTGGAGGACAAGGGAGCGAGTTCGGGACCGCATGGCCCAACTCCAGTTGCGAGGCAGCCTGATGAATCGGCTATGCGCTGATACGGCTGAACGACACGTGAGTTCCCTAAGGGAGCCCGTCTTCGTTCAAGCACGTATGATCAACCAAAGCTGTCAGCTGTCGGCTGCTGGCAGCTGTTAGCTGACAGCTTTAGGTACAAACCACCGCCATGGGCTTATGACGCAACCGGATAGGGGTGGGGATGTTCTAGCTCGGCAACTCGGAGTCCGAGCGATGACCGCGCTGGTCATCGGCGAGGTAGTCGCCGTTGGCATCTTTCTCACGCCAGCCGGGATGGCGCGCTCACTCGGCTCGCCGTTCTGGCTCCTGGTGGTGTGGCTCGTCATGGGCGGCATGGCGCTGTGCGGGGCGCTCTGCTACGGCGAGCTTGCCGCGCGCTTTCCCGAAGCAGGCGGCGGCTACGTGTATCTGCGGCGGGCGTACGGTCCCGCCGTCGCGTTTCTGTATGGCTGGAAGTGCATGCTCGTGATGGATCCGGGAATCACCGCCGCGCTGGCGGTGGGGCTGGCGAGTTACGTCGGCTACGGATCAGACCTCTCACCCGCGGCGACGAAGGGCGTGGCCATCGCCGCGATTCTCGTCCTCGCGGTCGTCAGTATGTTAGGCGTTAGGCTCGGCGCGCGCGTCGCGCAGTGGCTGACGGCGTTCAAGCTGGGCGCGTTAGGTCTCATCATTCTGCTCGCGCTGGTGCTGCGGCGTGGCGACTGGTCGAACTTCATACCGTTCATGGATCAGCACGCGGGATCGGTTCCGCTGCCCGGCGCGTTGGCGCCGGCATTTGTTGGGGCTGTTTTCGCGTTCGGCGGTTGGTGGGAGATCAGCAAACTTGCCGGTGAGGCGCGCGACCCGACGAGGACGGTGCCTCGTGCTCTCGCGTCCGGTGTCACGCTCGTCACCGTGGTGTACATCCTCACGAGCCTCGTGTTCATCTACCTCGTGCCGCTCGAGCGTGTGACGTCCGGCGAGACGTTCGC
>CBQVAZ010000703.1:0-2320 GCA_967720205.1 uncultured Gemmatimonadaceae bacterium
TGACGAGGACGTGCTGGCGGCCGCTGCCGGCCCGAATCCGGAGATCACTCTCGTCCCGACGGATGAAGTGTATCGCTGTTCGGTCGTTGGCTCGAAGTAGGACGGTCTAAGAACTAGGGCAGCCTAACGAACCTCCCGCCGTGAGGCGGGAGGTTTCTTCGCCTTGCGCTCAGCTGACGGTCGCGGTAGAAGCCTACCAATGCGCGCTTCCACCACCTTAGTGTCCATCGTGGTCGTCGCCGGCGGCCTGGAGTTCGAGACGAGTCGGCTGATGTCGGCATCTTCGCCGCCGCGGGCGGAGGTCGCATGTGGGAATTCGCTTCGGCTTTCCTCGGAACCGACGGCGCCACGGCAGGGTTCGCTCGTTCGCGTGCGCGTCTCCGACATACCGGCGGACACACGTCTCGCCGGCCGGATCGCCGGCCAGCCGCTCCACTTCTCAGCAGCAAATGGAGACAGCACATCGGCCGAATCATTCGCCGCGGTGCCCATCGATAGCGACCGCTCGTTAGGTGTGGTCCTTTTTTGCTCAACCGGCGATCGCCAGGACTCGCTCGTCATTCGGCTCGAGACGCGCAGTGCCAACTATCCGATCGATCACCTTAACGTGGCGCCACGCTTCGCCACGCCGCCCGATTCCGCCACGGCCGAACGCATCCGGCGCGAGAGCGAACGTGCGTTAGCCGTGGCCAAGAACGCCCACGAGACGCCGCGGCTCTGGAGTGATCCGTTTGTGCTGCCGCGCCAATCACGCATCACGAGCGGCTTCGGACACGCGCGCGAGTACAACGGCACGCTGACGTCACGCCACATGGGGACGGACTTCGCCGGCGTGAGCGGCGCACCGGTGCGCGCCGTGAATCGCGGCGTGGTTCGCATCGTGGATGCGTTCTTCTACGGCGGCAATGTCGTGTATGTGGATCATGGCGGGGGCCTAACGAGCGCCTATCTGCACCTGTCGCAGCAGGCGGTGACCGCTGGCGATACGGTCGGACGCGGTCAGGTGATCGGGCGCGTGGGCGCGACCGGCCGAGTGACGGGACCGCACTTGCACTTGATCGTTCGCTACGGCGACGTCACCGTCGACCCGATGTCCCTGTTCGCGATCGCCGGCGAACCATTCGGGCGTTAGGCAGCGCTTCTAGAAGCCGGCTGGCCGCTCGCCTACGACGCCGGACGCCCGTTCGAGCGCGAGGCCTGCGACAGCGATCGTCCCCTCGTCGAAGAGACGCCCGATGAGCGTAACTCCGTGCGGGACTCGCTTCGGCGGATTGAAGCGCGGAAGTGGATTCTTAGGGTCAGGCGCCCAGTCGCTGCGAGCCTGGCTCACCTCGACGAACCCTGTCCGCACGGTCAGCGACGGATGCCCAGTGAAGTTGCTGACTGTGAGCGACTCGTCGCGCAGCGAAGGTACGAGCAAGAAGTCGACTCGCTCGAACATCGTCGCCAGTTCTTGCGCGAAGCGCCGGCGCAGACGATCGCCTTGCACGAAGTCCACCGCAGTAAGGAACCGCGACATGCGGAACAGATTCGGCCACGCGTCAGGCACTTGTACTTTGAGCTCGCGCGAGCGGCCAGAGAGCGTGAGCTCCTCGAACGCCGCGGCTGCCTCGCTGAACAGAACCGGCATCAGCGAGCTTTGCGCAAGATCGGGCCACGTGAGCTCGACGGGCACGCAGCCTGCCTTCGTTAGGCTTTCCAGCGCCGCTCGGTCGACCGGAGTCGCCGGCGCAGCGTCCATCCACGCCGGAAAGAATCCAACTCGCAGGCCACGCACCGGAGCCGCGGCATTGTAGTCGAGATGACTCGCGACACTCGAAACGTCAGCGGGATCCGGACCACTAATAGCGTGCAGGACGAGCATCGCGTCCTCTACCGTGCGCGTCATCGGGCCGAGCTTGTCGAGCGACCAGCAGAGCGTCATGGCACCAGTGCGCGCGACTCGACCGAACGTGGGGCGCAGACCGGTCACCCCGCAGCGCATGCTCGGCGAGACGATGCTGCCGCCCGTCTCGCTGCCGATGCTGAAACCTACGAGCGCTGCCGCCGTTGCCGCTCCCGGCCCGGCGCTCGATCCCGACGCGCCTTCCTCGATGAGCCACGGGTTCATCGTCTGGCCGCCGAACCAGATGTCGTTCAACGCGAGCGCGCCTAACGAGAGCTTCGCGAGCAGCACCGCGCCGGCATCGTTCAGACGTTGCACGACGACTGAGTTTCGCGTCGGCATCCGATCGCGATAAGGCTCCGCGCCCCACGTTGTCTTGATGCCGGCCGTATCGAGCAGATCCTTCACGCCATACGGGATGCCGTGCAATGGACC
>CBQVAZ010000704.1:0-2315 GCA_967720205.1 uncultured Gemmatimonadaceae bacterium
GGGATGTGGGATTTCCGGCGCAAGGGTTGGACGTTCCGCTCAGGCGGCGACGGTCCCGAAGCTCCAAGCGGAAGCGGTCTATTCAAGAGCACCGACGGCGGTGCGACGTGGAAAGAGCTTACGTCCACGAGCGCGGGTGGTCTGCCGCCGAAGCCTTGGGGCCGCGTCGCCGTGACAGTCGCGCCATCCAAGCCTAACGTGGTGTATGCGTTCATCGAGGCTGTACCGCCTCACAACGCGCTCTATCGCTCGGACGACGGCGGCGCCACATGGTCGAAGCGCGATCGCAGCCAGAACATGATCTGGCGTCCGTTCTATTTCGCAAACCTCATCGTCGATCCGAAGAACGAGAACCGAATCATCAAGCCCGACGGTCCGCTGATCATGAGCACCGATGGCGGCGTGAGCTTCAGCAACATCAGCGGCGGTACGCACGGCGATCACCACGACGTGTGGATCGACCCTGAGAACACCGAGCGCATGATCACCGGCGACGACGGTGGAATCTGGTACTCCTACGATGGCGGCGACCGGTGGTGGAAAGGCGAGAATCTCCCGATCTCGCAGTTCTACCACGTCAGCGTCGACATGGACCGACCATACAAAGTGTATGGCGGTCTTCAGGACAACAGCTCATGGGTCGGCGCCTCGCAGTATCCCGGTGGAATTGCGAAGGGCCAGTGGGAGAACATGTACGGCGGCGATGGCTTCTGGATGTTCGTGGATCCGACGGATCCGACGTACATCTACGCCGAATCGCAGGGTGGATACATCGGGCGCATCAACCGCTTCACACACGAGACGCGCGACATCAAGCCACTGCCGAGCTACAAGGAGGGGAAGCTTCGCTTCAATTGGAATGCACCCATTCACGTTAGCCCGACACGCAACGGCACGATCTACCTGGGCTCGCAGTACCTGCATCGCTCGCGCGACTTCGGCCAAACATGGGAGCGCATCTCGCCGGACCTAACGACAAACGATCCCGAGAAGCAGAAACAGGAGCAGTCAGGTGGTGTCACTGTGGACAACTCGTCGGCGGAGACGCACACGACGATCTTCGCGATTCATGAGTCGCCCAAAAACCCGCTCGTGATCTGGGTGGGAACAGACGACGGCAACGTTCAAGTCACGCGCGACGCTGGGAAGACGTGGACGAACGTCGTCAACAACATCCAGGGTCTCCCGAAAAACGCATGGGTGACGACAGTCGAGCCGGGGCATTTTGACGCCGGTACGATCTACGCAACGTTCGACGCGCACACGTTCGGCGATATGCGGCCTTACGCTTACAAATCGACGGACTACGGTAAGACGTGGACATCGTTGATCGCAGCCGACGCGCCGGTGCGGGGTTACGCGCACGTGATCAAGGAAGACCTGGTGAATCCGCGTCTTCTGTTCATGGGCACCGAGCTCGGTCTCTGGGTGTCAGTCGACGGCGGCGCGAGTTGGTCGCGCTACAAGGGTGGTGACCTGCCGAGCGTTGCCGTGCGCGATCTCGCGATCCATCCGCGCGATCATGATCTCGTCATCGCAACGCACGGCCGCGGAATCTGGATCATCGACGACATCACACCGCTCCGCTCCCTAACGCCGGAGACGCTTGTACGCGGCGGCGCGTTCGTGCAGACGACGCCGGCCGTTCAGCGCATTGGCGCGTTCGGTGGCTGGGCAAATGGGGACGCCGAGTTCGTCGGGCCGAATCCACCTAACGATGCGGTGATCACTTATTATCTGCAGAAGCGCCACATCTTTGGCGACATGAAGCTCGAGGTGCTGGACTCCGCCGGCAAACTCCTAACGACGCTGCCGACCAGCAAACGTCGCGGCCTGAGCCGGGTTACATGGTCGATGCGCATGCCACCCGCGCGGATCCCTCCGGCCGCCACGGCCGCCTTCGGACCGGGCCCGCGATACATGCCCGGCACGTACACGGTGCGATTGATCGAGGGTGATTCGACGTACACGACAAAGTTGCGAGTCACGCGCGATGCTGCGATGAAACACGCACTCGCAGATCGGCAGGCGCAGTTCGCCTTATCGCTCAAGCTTTACGAGATGCTCGACGAGATGACTGGCCTCGTCGAGCGCATGAACGCCCTGCGCGCGGAGTTGGAAAACCGGCAAACGGGGCTGGAGGCGCGCGACTCACTGCTCGCAAAGCTCAGCCATGCCTCGGGGACGTTGGACGAATTGAGAAAGAAGATCGTCGCGACGAAGGAAGGCGGTATGATCACGGGTGAGGAGCGACTCCGCGAGAACCTGACAGAGCTTTACGGCAATGTCATCAACTATGAAGGTCGGCCGTCGGC
>CBQVAZ010000705.1:0-2315 GCA_967720205.1 uncultured Gemmatimonadaceae bacterium
CGGAGTCTCAAGGACGATGAAGTTCTCAGCAGCAAGCTTCCGCAGACTCTGGAAAGGGACTTCAGCGTTGCACTTCCGCTGGTGAGGTGGTTGAACACTGCGTTGGGGTATCGGCCAGCGACTTCGCGTTAGGCAAGGAGTAGCAGATGCGCAATGTTTTACGTTTGGGAATCGCTTGCAGCGCTGTTTTGCTCAGCGCTTGTCACAGTCCCTCTGGTACGGGTGATCTCGGCGCGCCTCCGGATTCCATCAAAGCGCTCTCACGTGAGCTGACGGCCTCCGAACGGGCGCTGATTTCAGCGTCTGACACGTTCGGCGTCACGTTGCTCAACGCGGTCAATAAAACGCGCGCCGATTCCAACGTCTTCATGTCCCCGCTGAGCGTCTCCGTGGCGCTGGGAATGACAATGAATGGCGCGGCAGGGAACACGTACGCTGAGATGCGCAGCGGCCTTGGCTTCGGGACACTGCCGCAGGACCAGATCAATCAATCATACAAGTCACTCATCGATCTTCTGCTCGCGCTCGATCCGCACGTCACCTTCAAGATCGCCAACTCGATCTGGATGGATCAGCATTTCGCGACGGTCGTGGAGCCGGTGTTCCTCTCGGCGGTGCGCCAATCGTTTGGCGCTGAGGCCACGGCGCTCGACTTTGCCTCACCTAACGCCGTGCCGACAATCAACAGCTGGGCAGATCAAAATACCGCGGGCAAGATCAAGAAAGTGCTGGACCGTATCGGGGACGACGAAGTCATGTTCCTGATGAACGCCATCTATTTCAAAGGAGATTGGCGTGCAGCGTTCGACCCCAAGGACACTCAGCCGCGCGCGTTCAACCTGCTGACCGGGCAGTCGATCAACGTGGAGACGATGTACCGCAAAGGGAACGTGCGCCGAGGGCACATAACAGGCGCCACCGTCGTGGACCTGCCGTACGGCGGCGACGCCTTCAGCATGACAATTCTGCTTCCCGACAGCAGCAGCGACGTGAATGCGCTCATCAAGCGCCTAACGCCCAACACGTGGCGCGAAGCGCAAGCGGCCGTGCAAGTCGCCGACGTCGGGTTGTACCTCCCCAAGATCAAACTGTCGTGGAAGGCGCAATTACTTCCCGAGCTCAGTTCGCTCGGCATGCGCGACATGCAAAACCCGCTCGTCGCGGACTTCAGCAAGCTCGCGCAAGGCGCCCGGCCCGGTGATCTCTACATCACAAAGGTGCAGCACGACAGCTATGTGGACGTGAACGAGGTCGGTACGGAGGCCGCTGCAGTGACGACCGTTGGCGTGGGCGTCACCAGCGTCTGCCTAACGTGCGACGTTCGCATCGACCGTCCGTATTTGTTCGCGATCCGCGAGCGACTGTCCGGGACGGTGTTGTTCGTCGGCAAGATCGTTAGGCCGGTGGTCAATTAGTCGCGAGCTCCTCCCGGCAACTCACAGACTGATTGTAAACTGATAGCACTCGCTTGTCAGCACGACGGCCGAGGTCACTGCGTCGATGACTCGGAAGTGGATGTCAAACTCCGAGCCGAGGGGAGAAGCCACAGTGCGAAAGAGCTCTTCCCGCCCGTGCCCCTGTCGTCTGTCGTTATGGATTGCGGCTGCAGTCCCTTGCCGAGTGTGAGCCAGGATGTGCTCGTGCAATTGTCGTCGACGTTGACGTCCACGGCCCGCTGCAGAAGGTAGCTCGTATTTGATGCGAGGTCGCGCACCCAAGTGTCGAGGTGGATGGTGAGCAGATCATCGTTAGGCTGGCGGAACGCGACGAGCCCAAAGCCTGCGCCGCGCAGGATGATCTGAAGGTTGAAATTGGGCGTCTCCGGTCCCCACGACTGCGCCGATTGAGCCGTCGCGGAGCCAGTTCCGGACGGTGGTCCGGTCGCCGTGGGAGTGACCGGAATGTCGGCGCAAGCCGAGAGCAGTATCGCGAAGACGATGGCCACGCCACAGGTCACATCGCTTGAGGGTGGCATGGGTGCTCCTTGAGGTTGTGATGTCGCACTAACACTCTGTTTACTGAAGCAACGTGATACAGCCGCATTGCGCGCATCGACCACCCTAACCTCTTCGCGATCCGCGAGCGACTGTCGGGGACGGTTCCATTCGTCGGCAAGATCGTAAAGCGCGAGATCAACTAACGCGAGCCCCGCACGACGCCTTCCACACGCCGCTGCTCGTCGAACGCCTCGATAGCCAAGGCTTGAATGTCGGCCGCGGTGACGCCGCGGATCGACCGCTCGTACTCATCGAGCTCCTGCAGCCCTTCGCCTAACAACCACGCGTCCACGATTTCTCCCAGGACCGACCCCCCGC
>CBQVAZ010000706.1:0-2313 GCA_967720205.1 uncultured Gemmatimonadaceae bacterium
ACCAGGATCACATCTCGTTCGACTCGACACGGACTTCGTTAGGCGGCGCCACGGCATCGCTGCGCCTGGACAAGAACGCCGGGCGTTTCACGCTTGGCGGCATCCAGCTGTCGACGCGCTCGCCCAGCTTCGAGATCAACGATGCGGGGCAGATGCGGAGTGGCGATGACATCGACTTCAACGCCGACGTGCAGCTACGGGACACGAAGCCTAACAAGTATGTGCGTTACTTCCAGTTTGGAACGTCCATGGTGTCTGGATGGAATTACGGCGGTATTCAACAGTACATGCGGTTCACCGAAAACGCCCAATTCACACTGCACAACTTCAAGCGTCTGTTCGGCCGCATCACTGTACATCGCCGGTCGCTGAGCGACGATTTGACGCGCGGTGGCCCGCTCATGGGGACACCTAACGCTTACGACCTTATGGTCCAAATACTGAGCCGTCCGCAGGTGCCGACGGTGTGGTATGCGCGAACGATCTACTTCCACGACGAATTCGGCGGTTGGCGCTCGGACTGGACCGCTGGCGTGAGCATGCGTCCGGCGTCGCAATGGCAAGCGTCGATTGATCCGACGTATTCGCGAGCCGTCGACGCAAGGCAGTATGTCGCGACGCGATCTGGTGGATCGGCAGCGACGTTTGGTCAGCGCTACATCTTTTCGTTCATCGAGCGCAGCACGTTGTCGGCAAGGTTTCGTTTGAATTATGCCTTCACGCCTAACTTCACGGTGGAGGCGTATGCGGAGCCGTTCGCGGCCAGCGGACGCTTCTATGACTTCGGGGAGTTGCCGTCGCCCAAGAGTCGGGCACTGAGAACTTATGGCGCGAGTGGAACGGGGACGACGATCACAAAGGATGCCTCAGGCGTGAGCACGGTGAACGACGGCGGTTCGACGTTCACGATTCCCGCGCTCGATTTTCAGCGGCTTTCATTCCGATCGAATCTGGTTCTGCGGTGGGAGTGGCTGCCGGGTAGCACTGCGTTCCTGATTTGGCAGCAGAGCCGGCAGGATTTCGGTGCGGCTGGTCAGCTGATCGGTCCTAAGGATTTGTGGGATGCGACGCGCGCCACGGGCGACAACTTCTTCGTCTTGAAAGTGAGCTACTGGCTGGGCGTGAACTGATTTGCCGCGGTGCAGTCGTTAGGCTGCCGGAGGTTTCAAATGAAGGCGAGGCTCGACAAAGCGTTCGGGTACCAGGGTGACAACATGAATCTCCCCGTGCGCGACCTAACAGCTGCCCTCTCTTTCTACGAGAAGGTCCTGGGCTTTCAGGTGATCGCACGCAGCGACACTCCACATCCTGCGGCCGTTCTCGCTCGCGACCGCGTCCAGATGCAGCTGACAGAAAACGGCGGCGATCCATCTCAGGATGGCTGTGCGTTTCATGCGACAGGCCTGAAATCCTTGTTCGCTGAGTTTCGAGCCAATGGCCTCCAGAAAGAGTTGGCCGATTTCAGTGTGGAGCAACGCAATGGGGCGAACTGGGATGTCTTCTACGTCGTCGCGCCCGATGGCCTCTGCTATTGGTTCGGTGAACGACAAGCTCAGTGATCGCCGGCGCTGATAAAGCCGGCCACCCCTGGACGTTTCTCGGCTCGCGAGTGATCGTGGGCGTGGCGTACGCTATCCACTCCGAGGATCCGAAAGATGACCGATCCGGCAACGTTCACCGCAGAGCACCGCGCGTGGCAATGGGAACTCGTGTTGAAATACGAAGATGGCTCAATTCCCGTAGCGGCGTGGAATGAGAGCACCCTTACGATTGTCGCAACGTGGTATGCGACGAACTTGTCGCGCGAGCAGGCGACGGCACGCTACGAGAAGTACTTCCACCGAAATCGTCACCGACTCACGAACCGTCTCGAGGGCGCGTCGGTTGGCACGAGCGCGATCGAGGCAGTGGATCGGGTGTGGGAGTCACTTCTAGCACGCGCGTTGGAAGGCAAGAACTAGAAGCGCCGCTGGCGCACGAATTCCTTTAGGTGGGAGACACGCCAACAAACGGTCGGATTGCACTCGCTTTCCGCAGTGCTTGGGTCACGCTCCTGTCGCTTCCAGCGACCGTCGCCGCACTGCTCTTCTATTTAGTCCGCTCATCGCTGGCGCCGACGATGCTTTGGTGGCTCAGGTCTTCATGGCTCGGCGACACACGTCCCGTCATACGCCCCAAGACAAGCTGGTGGGTCAAAGCGCTCCTGCTCGCAGCGGTGAGTTCTGTGCTGAGCGCCTACATCTGGCTCGGCATCCTGCTGAACTTCGCCTATCCATTGCGCGCGGACGCCGCCCCCACAGACTGGGGTGGCCC
>CBQVAZ010000707.1:0-2309 GCA_967720205.1 uncultured Gemmatimonadaceae bacterium
CGCGCCACTGGCGCTCGAACCCGCCGATCCACGCGCGGACTGCATCGGCATCGCCTGGCCACGTTACGCTTTCGCGCGACACAGTGCCGGCGCCGAACGAATGATCGAGCAGCATCGACCACCAGAAACCAATGTGCCACGTCAGCCACGCGATACTCGGTGGACCGATGTCGTATCCTTCGCGATTCGGCCAGTCGGCGTGCCACGTTCCATCAACAAAGCGGTGGACATGTAACCCAACCTGGGCCGGGCGCCACAGACATTCCTCGGTCGTGAGCTCATCGAGGTGATAGCTCGTGAGCTTCCACGCCGTTTCGAACTGGCGGATGAGGTAATCGCGAGCTTCGTGGGCCATAGCAAAGCGGAGCGTTGCAGGAAATGAATCTCGGCGGAGCTCGCCTGTTGATGCGACCTATAACATTGCCTATCGATTCACACGCTGCCAACCAAGCTGCGTGAGCGCCTCGTCTAATGAAGTGACGCACGGCTGACACGTGAGTGTTCGCGGAGCCACGTAATGCAGAATCCGCTAGCTGTTCGATGTGTTCGCATGAGGAAGCTACTTTTTGCCGCCATCTGGTTAGGCGCCGCACAGCACGTCGCTTCCCCTGCGGCTGTGGCACAGGACGCCGCCGTACGTCGTGCCGCGACGCCGCGGGACCTTGTCGGCCTGTGGACCTCCGAGACACTGATCGCACCGTTGATCGCCGGCGCGCTCACAATCGACGCGCGGGGGCCCATTTGGACGGCGACGGTTGCGGGGCGTGTCGCGCCAGTTCGCCACGAGCGCGATAGCGTCGTTGTGCAGTTGCCCGGCGGTGCGGGTGAGATTCGCGGGCGCTGGGATGGAACGGGCGTTCGCCGACTGATTCGTGGTCACTGGGTCCAGCCAGGAGCGCTGGCGCCGTACGAGCAGCGCTACGCCAGTCCCGTTGTCCTCAGCAGCGTAGCTGCGAACGTTTGGCGCGGTCTCGTTAGGCCGCTCGAGCCAAAGGTTACGTTCTATCTTTCGATCCAGACGGCCACCGACGGACGCGTCAACGCATTCATCCGCAATCCAGAAGCGAATTACTTCGCGGATCGCCGTTATGTCGTGGAGACGAAAGGCGACTCCGTCACGCTTCAGCATGCGAATGTTCCCGAGGCCGGAACGTACGACGCTGAACGCGATCAGCTGTTGATTCCCCTGCTCTTTGGGTATCCCCCGCTCGTCTTGTCACGCAGTGTCGCTCCGTCAGCAGGATTCTTCGCTCGAGGCAGTGGCGCAGCTCGTTATGAATACCGTCCACCGATCGCCGAGGGAGACGGCTGGACAGTCGCGTCGCTCGCGGACGTGGGCATGGATGCCGCACCGATCACGCGCTTGATCGACCGTATCCTAACGAGCACGCCATCGCCGGATGATCCGCTCAACATCCATAGTTTACTCATCGCGCGGCATGGTCGGTTGGTTCTGGAAGAGTACTTCCATGGTTTCGACAAGGATCGACTGCACGACATGCGATCTGCCAGCAAGAGCATCACGTCTGTGCTGATTGGAATCGCCGGAGATCGCGGCGTTAGGATCGGCCCCAATACGTTGGCCGCACCGTTGCTGCAAATGACGACGAGTGATGAACGGAAGAGACGAATCACCGTCGGCGATTTCCTGCACATGACGAGTGGCTTGGACATCGACGATGCCAATCCGAGCTCACGCGGGGAAGAAGGGCGTATGTGGCGGCAGAAGGAGCAGCCGGACTTTTGCCGTTATGCATTCGAGCTGCCGATGGTGCGTGACCCCGGCAGCAACAGGCCGATCTATGGCTCGGCGAGTACAAACCTCGCCGGTTGCGCTCTGCGCGCCGCGACAGGTCGATGGCTCCCTGAACTATTCGACGAGTATTTCGCGCGCCCGCTCGAGATCACGCGTTATGCGATGAACCTCATGCCGAATGGTGAAGCGTATGCCGGCGGTGGTCTTTACATGCGCCCGCGCGATCAGCTGAAGCTGGGCCAGCTCTTCCTCGCACGCGGTCGCTGGAACGGCAAAAGCGTCGTGAGCGAACACTGGGTGCGGGAATCATCTGTGCGCCGAGGAGACATGACGCCGCGCATCGACAGCGACGTGGCGCATGGTTACGGCTCCGCGTGGCACTTTCGCGAAGTATCGGCGCGTGGCCGCACGATTAGTTACTACTGGGCAGGCGGGAATGGCGGCCAATTGATCATCGTCGTTCCCGCTCTCGATATGGTGATCGGCTTCACGGGTGGAGACTATGCGCAAGCGCGGAAGTATCTTCGCTGGGAAATCGAGGACATGCCTCGAT
>CBQVAZ010000708.1:0-2309 GCA_967720205.1 uncultured Gemmatimonadaceae bacterium
GCGCTCTTCCGCGGCGAGCGCGTGTTCGAAGAGTTGACCGTCCGGCGGCTGAAGTAGCCTAACGGGACTGCAACAGGTAGCCGACCTTCTTGCCGTCGCGCATCACAGTGACGTGCAGCGACTCCTTGCGCTCGGATCGTTGGAATCGAAGCGCTCCCTCTACGGTGAGGATCGAGATTCCATCGATCTCTGTGACGATGTCGCCGACACGGAGCCCCATCATCGCTGCGGGTCCACCGGCTCTGATTCCGGCGATCGGCGGGTAGCCATCGAACTTGTAATACTCAGTCCCGTCGGATGTGCGCGCGCGCGTGCATGACGGGAGACACGAGATCGCGAAGCCATAACGACCATCAGTGGGCGAGCCTTTGGCCTCTGGGCTTACGCTCACTGGCTGCGCACCGATTACGTAAAGACTGTCGTAGCGCGGCTTTCTCGTGATGTGAACGACGCCCTGCGCGGCACGCGGGCCGTACAAATTCTCCGCCGCTGCGCCTTTGAGAACTTCAACGCGATCGATGTTCCGAGGATCGAACGTCGAAACATCCGCACACTCCGGACGCGACGTCGCGCGCAGCTCGACTCGCGAGCCAGACCGTCGCACGCTGATGATCGACTCACCGGCGCGCGGATACGTGAATTGATCGGCTCCTGCGCGGGTCGTAATCGGCTGCCCGTTCACAGCTTCGATGACATCAGCTACGCGTAAGACACTCCACGGCGCAATCTCGAGCACGATTGGCTCGGTGCTAAAGCTGTACTCAGCAGCGCTGTCTCTATCACGCTTGAATGAGCAGCTGGCGCATTGGTAGGCGATTACGCCGAACGCTTCGCCAGGTCCCGTCGTTGGCTGCAGTTGAACGCCGTCTATATAGATGATTGGACAGGAACCGCCGCTTTGCGCAGCGAGTGAGCCTGCCACAGCGAACAGCGCGATCGTGCACTGAATCATTCGCATAGTCTAGTACCAGATGACAGGTGGGACGTTAGGCGATGGTCGCGACACATTTCGGCCGATCGGTTCCCGCAGCACTGACGTTAGGCGCGCCGCGACTCCGGCATCAAGCTGGCTGCGCACGACGGCGTGGGCGGCACCAACCAATACCTGCCTTGCCACCTCGACTGCGGTGGAGTCCGTCTGGGCGGTCGCGTCGGCATATGCGTGTGCCGCCGTCACGTATGCCGACCCCGCCCGCTGCAGCAGCAAAATCCGATCAGAAACCGAAAGATCGTTCCGCGCGAGCATCCCTTCGAGCGACGTCCGCCGGGCGATGCGACCAGCGACTACGGCGCCGACGGCCGCACCCGCCAGGATCAGCGTCGCAGCGGCTGCGATTCGCAACATCCACGGCGCTCGCGGGTTTCTTCGTTCGAAGAAGCCCTCGGAACGAAGTGCGTTGACCAGGCGCCGCTCTACTTCGGGTTCGAGCGCCATCTCGCGCGGAAGCGATGAGAAAGAACGCCGTTCGAATTCGTCTATCTCGTTGGTTTCCAGATCATCTGACATTGGAGACTCCGTCGTTCAACATGCGGCGCAACGCTCCGCGCGCGCGAGAGAGCGTGACCTTGGACGTGCCTAACGCGACGCCGAGCTGGCTCGCGATTTCTTCGTGCGTGAATCCTTCGATATCGTGCAGTACGACGACAGCGCGTTGGTGATCTGGGAGCCGCGCGATCGCCCGTTCGAGGTCGATCGCGGTCGCCGGCCCGTCAGGCGCCGAGGAATCAGCGACGTCGAATGACTCGCTTGTCTCCTCGACCGGAGCCGACCATCGGCTCTGCGCGCGTCGAATACCTATCGTGGTGAGCCACGAGGCGAACGTCGCCTCACCATTGTAGCGGTGCATCCCTCGACACCCTGCCATCCACGTCTCCTGAACGACATCATCGGTCTCCTCGTGCCTCGCGCCGAGGAGCCGCCAGACGACCATGCGCAGCCGAGGTGTGTGACGCTGATAGAGAGCGCGGAACGCCGGCTCCTCTCCGGCGAGGAACCGGCGAATGAGCACCGAGTCTGGCAGATCTTTCAGCGCTGCCGGCATCGTCACGGTATCTAAGTGCGTTGTTGCGCGAAAAAGGTTACATCAATTCCCGAAGCCCGAATCCCGCTCCCCGAACCCCGAGCCTCGTGCCTACCCGCCGCGCCTTTATCAAATCCTCCGGCGCTTCAATCGCAGTCAGCGCCCTGCTACCGCATGTGGCGCAATCGTCCGGACGTCCCGAAATACTCGTCCGCCGCACCGTGCGTCCGTTCGTGATCTCGGATTATTCCGGCTTCGAGTTCAAGAACGGCGGGACGGAGAACGCCG
>CBQVAZ010000709.1:0-2308 GCA_967720205.1 uncultured Gemmatimonadaceae bacterium
ACGTGCGTGCCCGTTAGGCCAAGCTCGTGGCGCAAGAAGTCGCTGAGCAACAGCCGCGGCTCGACCTCTCGCGTGTACTCCTTGGAGTTGACCTGGACTTTGATGTTAGGCACGGCTCTCGAGAAAGTGCGCTCGTTCGCGATCGGCCTTAGGGAAGCGCGGGGAAAATGACTGCGTGAAAAGTGGCGCCATTCCAACTGAATCCCACGGCCTTCCCAAGGAAGTTCACACCGTACGCGCCACTGCTCACCCCATCGCTCGCCGGCAGGGCGCCGAGATCACGCATCCCTTCGCTCTCCGTCCACACAAAGGCGCGCTCGGCGGACCCTCCATTTAATCCAGAAGATCCCACGATGCGCCCGTTATTTGCGATCGCGCGCGCGATACTCCAATCCGTCCCAGGTAGCACTCCAAGGTCGCGCATCCCGTTCGCGCGACTCCAACGAAACGCGCGACGCGGACCAGCTGCGGAACCGCTCACGCCGACAACGTAGCCGTCGTCATTGATGCCTAGCCCCAAGCTTTCCGTGTCGCCGCCGAGTGTGCCGATCTCGATGACCTCGCCGTTTGATGACCAGAATAGCGCGCGGTACGCTCCGTTACTCGCGACGCCGTACCCAGCGATTTCGTTTCGTTCGTTCACGCCGTTGGCACGTGTCTCTTGAAAGTTCGGCGGTGCGGCAAGGTTTTTCATGCCATTAGCTTCTGTCCAGATGAACGCGTTCAACGTGCCGTCTTGGAAAAGCCAGCGCCCCACGACCGTCCGCCTGTCATTGAGGTCATACGCCTCGCTTCCGATGCCACCCGGCGCGGTCAAGTCGCGCATCCCCTGACCGAACGTGTAGAAAAACGCGCGGGGCGTGTTGCTGAAGTTCATAGCCCAGCCGACGATGTCGCTGCGTTCGTTGATCGCGGTTGCGGAGCTGGTTCTGCCGCCAAACGTGCCGAGGTCCTGTATCCCACCGGTCGCCGACCAGCTGAAAGCGTGAAGCCGGCCTTGCGCGGTCACGGCCTCGCCAACGACGCGCCCGAAGCTGTTGATTGATCGCGCCAGCGCCCACGAACCGTTCAACCCGCCGATGACTGTAAAGTGAGCGGGGAGGACGGCGTCGGAACTCGGTGCCGCGGCGTCGTTGCAGCCGCTCGCGGACGCGAAGGCCAGCACCGCCGCGAGGCTTCGGCGGATCAGCGGTCTCCGTTGGAAATGGGGCGCGGCCGGGGTCATCGGGGGCATCTCTAACACAATCACAAGCTGCACTTTACGCTCAGTGAGCCGCCAGAGGATCACCGGCGGGTAAGAGAGACATGCAGAATTTCGAGAGTTTCTCGCTTCAGCACATACTCACGGTAGCAGGGTTCGCTGTCGTCGTAACCCTCGCGATCGCCGCTGCTCGCAGGATCGAACGGGATCGCAGGCGACTCCTGGAACTGAGTGTCGCCGCGTTAGCAGCCGCTTTGTGGGTCGGCATCGTCATCTGGGGCTTCGCTCCTTCGCGATTCAATCCGCGCTCGTCGTTCCCCATCAACATCTGCGACCTCGTGGCGCTGATCGTTCCGATCGCGTTCGTTAGGCCGCACTGGACGTGGCATGCGCTCCTCTATTTCTGGGGACTAACACTCAGCACGCAGGCGATTTTCACGCCGGATCTCGTCTCCGGGCCGTCCACGCTCGCGTTTTGGATTTTCTGGCTCATGCATGCACTGATCGTAGGCGGCGCAGTCTATGTGCTTGTCGTCAGGCGTTACCGCCCGACGTGGCGCGATTGCGCTTTTGCGATTGGCGCAGCGGTCCTGTGGCTGATCAGCGTCTTCGCTATCGATCTCGCGACAGGCCTCAACTACGGGTACGTTGGCAACGCCAAGCCATCACAGCCGACGCTTATCGACTATCTCGGTCCCTGGCCGCAGCGTGTAGCCGTCATGGCGATACTCGGCTCCGTCGCAATGATGATTCTTCAATTGCCGTGGACGTTGATACGTCCGCGCGAACAATCACGCATCCAAACTTTATGACTGCGATCAAAGGGGTCAGACCCCTGACATACCTCGTTTTCGCTGCAGCCGCACGATCGCTATGTGCACAGCCGGCGCTCGAACGAGTGCGTGCTCCCGTGCGAGTGCAGGGGATCGTCTTCGTCGATCGCAACAACAACGGCGCGCGCGACGCGAATGAACCCGGCGTCGGCGGCGTCGCCGTGTCGGATCAGGTGACGGTCGCTCGAACTGACAGTGCGGGGCGATTCGCGTTCGACGCCGCGGGATACGGCGTGGTCTTCGTGACGCAGCCTAACGGGTACGCTGTGCGTGG
>CBQVAZ010000710.1:0-2305 GCA_967720205.1 uncultured Gemmatimonadaceae bacterium
TGGTCGCGACGATCCAGTTCAAGAACGCGAGCACGATGAAGTTGAGCATGATCGTGACGATCACTTCGCTCGCGCCGAAGCGGGCCTTGAGCGAAGCCGGAACCGAACCGACAAGCGCCCCACCTAACGCCGCACCGGCGATGCACAGCGGGACCGCGAGCAGGGCAGGCGTGCCACCGGGAAGCCAGAGCCCGACCATCGCTGCCGAGAAGCCGCCGAACGCGAGCTGTCCTTCCGCGCCGATGTTAAAGAGCCCGGCGCGCATGCCTAACGCGACAGCCAGTCCCGTAAATGCGAGGGTCGTCGCTTTGTACAGCACCTGGCCAAATCCGTAAGCGTTCCCCCATGTCCCCTCCAGGAGCAATCGATAGACGGCACCAGGAGACTGGCCGAAGCTGAGAATCAGGATGTCGCCGATGACGGCGGCGATCGTGAGCGCGATCAGCGTGGGGAGGACTTTTTCCTTCACGCCGCGCCTTTTGTCGCACCAGTCATGTACGGTCCTAACCCCTCTGCGCTGGCCTCGGTTCGCGGAACGACCACCACTATTCGACCGCCGTACATGACGGCAACGCGATCGGCGAGCGCGAGCACTTCGACCAGATCGGCGGAGACGAGTAGCACGGCTTTGCCCGCCTCGCGCGCACGCAGCAACTCGGCGTGAATGAACTCGATTGCGCCGACATCTACGCCGCGCGTCGGCTGCGCCGCGAGCAGAACCGAGAACTGCCGCGACATCTCGCGCGCGATGACGACCTTCTGCTGGTTGCCGCCGGAGAGAGCGCGTGCCGGAAGTGTGGCGTTAGGCGGACGGATATCGTAGCCCTTGATCTGTGTGGCCGCGTTCGTGTCGATATTGTGCCTGTCGAGCACTCCTCGTTTGGTAAACTCGTACTGTTGGCCGAGGATGAGGTTGTCGGCAATCGTGTACTCGAGGATCAGGCCGCGGCGATGACGATCCTCAGGAATATGCGAGAGCCCGCGGTCGGTGCGCTGGCGCACGCTATGCGACGTCAGCTGGAAGTTGCCTAACGACATGCTACCGCTTGACACGGGCCGCAATCCCGCGATCGCCTCGATCAATTCAGTCTGGCCATTGCCTTCGACGCCCGCGATCCCGAGGATCTCTCCCGCGTGCACGTCGAACGAGACGGCGTCCACTTCGCGTTCTCGACGCGGCGACGCCACGACGAGATCGCGCACCTGAAGAGCTATGGATGGAGTCGGAGGTCTGAGCTCTAAGGATGCTCGCGTCGGAGGTGGAAGGTCGGCGGCCGGAGGACCAACGGGAGCTTTGACGGCACCTAACGCGACGCGATCGGCGGCGAGCACGACGTCGCGACCAACCATCATTTTGGCTATCGAAGCTGGGCTCGCGTCACGCGTCGATACGCGCCCAACAGTCTCGCCCGCGCGCATCACGGTTACAGTGTCCGAGATCTCCATCACCTCGTCCAGCTTGTGCGTGATGAGCACGACAGTGCCGCCGTCGGACTTGAGTTTGCGTAGCACCCGCCAGAAGTCCTGAACCTCGGGCGGCGAGAGCACTGCCGTGGGCTCGTCGAGGATGAGGATTCTGGCGCCACGGTAGAGCACCTTGAGGATTTCTACTCGCTGCGCCTCCCCAACACTCAAATCGGCGACTAGACGACTAGGCTCGACGACCAATCCTGTCTTTTGGCCTAACGACTTGACGGCCTGTTCCGCAGCTGCGCGATCCAGCTGAATGCCGCGCTTGAGCTCCTGGCCGAGAATGAGGTTTTCTGCCACCGTGAGCGTCGGCACGAGCATGAAATGCTGGTGCACCATGCCGACACCGGCCGCGATCGCGTCGCGTGTGGACCAGCCGGTCACGTCGCGACCGTTCACCTCGACCTGGCCCTCGTCCGGAGGAAAGATCCCGGCGAGCATGCGCATCAGCGTGGACTTCCCGGCGCCATTCTCACCGACAACGGCGTGGATCTCGCCTAACGTGACCTCCAAAGAGGCGCGCGCATTGGCGACCACGGAGCCAAACGTCTTGCGGATGTCCCGCGCACGAATGGCAGGCGCTGGGTCCTGGGCGCTCGTGCCGCTCATTGCCTCGTGCTCGGCACTTGAATGCGCCCGGCGATGATCTCCTGCTTCAGCGCCTCGACCCGCGCGCGAACCGAATCGGGAATCAGCGGGCGGTTGTGCTCATCATAGACGTAGCCGACGCCGTTCTCCGCCAGTCCAAACCAGAATACGCCGCCCGCAAATGCGCCCGCTTTCACACGTCGTATTGTCTCGTAGACAGCGGCATCCACGCCTTTCACCATCGACG
>CBQVAZ010000711.1:0-2300 GCA_967720205.1 uncultured Gemmatimonadaceae bacterium
CGAAGTCCATGGTTTCGCCCGGGCCGGCGAGTAGTGTGGCTTGTCGCATCACCTGGGCCGAGCGCGGCAAGTCGGCGCCGTCGTTCGCGAGCGGCGTCCATTGCTCGGGTGTGTCACCGCGCAGCAGCGCGATCCACGTCGTCCAGTCGGGAATGATGTGAATAAGTCGCAAGCGATACGACTTCCCGAGTTTGAGGCGCAGCGTGTCCGGCGTTAGGCTACCGTTGATGCGAGCTGTTCGTGTGCTAGGACCGCCGCTCCCGAGGATGATCAGCCGGTCGCGCTCGGGGTTGTAGGTCGAGTCGACAACAATCAGTCCGCCGTAAAGGCCCAGATTGATCTGGAAGACTTCGTTCGAGTGCGCGTGATAAATGAACGTGCCGCTGCGTGGAGGCGTGAAGGCGGCGACGAACGAATCGCCAGGGGCGATTCCGGGCGCGAGGCGCGAGCCATTTCCGCTCCAGTCGGGGACTCCGTCGCTGTACGCTGGGACTTCGATGCCGTGCCAGTGCACGGCGGTTGTCGCGCGCAAGTGATTCACGATCGTGACGCGAACGGGCTCGTTTCGCTTGAGCACGAGTAGCGAGCTTGGAATTGGCACCGAATCTGCGCCAGACGTGGAATCAGCGTCCTGCCTAACGAAGGCCATCTCGTCCAGCGCGCCCTTGAAGCGTTTCGGCGCCGCCTTCGCAACCAGGCGGATGTTGCGCACATGAGCAGCGGTCTCGGGACGCCGGGCCGTCGAGGTGCCCGGCTTGACCGAAACCGCCAGCACCATCCCACGCATGCCGTGCATCGGGTCGATCAGTATCGGATCACCGGGATCGGGAACGATGTGCGCGGAAAGGAAGACTGACGTGTGGAAGGCGACATGACAGTGCAGCAGCCAGTTTCCTGGCTCGTCAGGCACCCAACGCATCAGAAATGTCTGACCCGAACGCGGCATCTCGGTAACGACGCGCCGCGCATCATTCGGCGCGTACATGGTGTCGGCTGCCCAGTTACCGCGGCTCACGACATCGAAATAGAAACCGTGCAGGTGCATCGGGTGCGGACTGTCTGTCGGATTCACCCAGCGCCAGAGAATGGTGTCGCCGACGGTGTAGCTGAGACGCTCCGTGTTAGGCCATGACAGGCCGTTGATCACTCTCAGTTCCGCTGCTATGCCGTTGCTGTCCTCGGGGCTGGTCCATGAGCCCAGCACGAAGACACGATCTGGAGCAGCGGGCGTGCCAGCTGCGTCTATAATGATTGCGCCTTGGAGCTGGCTGTCGATTCCGTTGCGGTCTTCGACTGGCTCGCCCGTGGTCGAGCCCCAATAGAAGTAGGTCCCGGGTTCACCAGCGAGGAAAGACACGCTGCGCGTTGCGCCCGGCGCGACCTGGATCGTGTCGCCTGTTGTTCCCGGTCGACTGTGGAGACCATATAGCACGAGCACCGAATCGCGTAGCGCGCTGTGCACAGTGACGTTGATCGTGGTGCCGGCCGGCACGCGGATCAGCGGACCCGGGTTCTGAGGCGGACGACCCGCTTCGGCGAACACCTGCATAACGAGGCTCGGCCCCTTATCGCCATCGGGGTACCAGCGTCCCTCGCGCGCTTCGAGCTGCAGCGTCAATACGCCGTCGGCGAGGCGTCCGGCCGCATCGCGGTTCTCGTTAGGTAGAACGCGCGGCGTTCGATCGTCGCTTGGCCCGCAGCCCGAGAGGCAAAGGAGTATTGCCCAACCCAGCGCCGTCAGGCGCAGCGGGCTTCCGGATCTTTGCGCGGCGACTCTCAGGCCGCTCTATCTACTTCGCGAGAGTTGTCACCGCCAGCTGCGCCACGGCGCTCAATGTCGTCTGCGCGGCGTTCAAGCCGAGTCTAAAATCCTTGTCACTGAACGTTGAGAACACATCGATCGGCTGATGCCAGGTCGGATTCCAACCCGTGCCCGTGTGTGCGAGTCGCTCGTTCTCGCGCAGACTGATCGCCGGACAGACGTCCTGGAAAGAACCCGAGTCCGTGTTGCTCATGCGATCACCGACAGCGGCTGGATAGTCCGTGGCGTACTTGTCGTTCGACTGTCTGAAGAACCACGCGAGCTGCGCCGCTTCCGCAGCAAACTTGGAAGAGCCCGCGAACTCGATATTCACGTCCGCCTCGCGTCGCTGCTCCGGCGAGAGCTTCCCATCGGGACCGGGCATGCCGTGATCCCACAGCATCATGTCGTGCTGGATCATCCCGAGCCATTTCGGCTCCGGAAATTTGCCTGAACCCGCCGGATTCTCGACGCCTTGCAGCGGCGAACGCTGCCTAAC
>CBQVAZ010000712.1:0-2296 GCA_967720205.1 uncultured Gemmatimonadaceae bacterium
CACCCTGCATGGCAAATCCCGCGAGCCGCAGCTGGAACATGCTCGTCGTCGCCTCGGCGAGCGGCGCGGCCTCGAGCCGCCACCCTTCATACTCCTTGAACTCGGCGCGATATGCCCGCTCCGTGCGTGCCGCGATGCGCGCCAGGTCAGAATTGGCTGTGGCCAGCGTCGCGTTAGGCTTGAGGCGCCCGATGATCGCGTACTGGCGGGCCTGACGAGGAATGCGGAGCGGCGGTACGCCCATCGGAAGCCAGAGGTCCGTTCCCATGAGCAGCGCGGCCGGCGACATGACACCGATGACCGTGTATGGCTGTCCGTTCACACGGATCGTGCGGCCGATGATTGACGAGTCGGCCCCGAATCGCGATTGCCAGATTCGGTGACTGATCACCGCCACCGCGTTGCCCTGCACTTCTGTTTCGGCCGCTCTGAAGCTGCGGCCGAGCGCTGGTGGCAGGCCTAACGTGGCGAGTGGGTCGCCCCACACGAAGGCGGTGAACACGCGCTCGGGCCGATCGCCGCCCGAAATGGCGCGATTCCCGAGATCGAACGCGGAGACGCGCTCGAGCGACGGCGTGCTGTCGCGCACATCGACGAACTCGGGTGGTGAAAGCGATTCGATGAAGCCACGGTCGCTCGAGACTTTAGGGAACGTGACGCCAATTCCGACGAGGCGATCCGGATCCGGATAGGCGAAGGGATGCAAGACGACACCGTCGAGGAGGCTGTAGACGATCGTGTTCGCGCCGATCCCGAGCCCGAGAGAGATGATGACGGTCGTTGCGAAGACTCGGCTGCGCGACAGCGTGCGAATTGCGTAACGCAGATCTTGCCACAGCGATTCCATCGTTCCTCCAGCAGGTCGGCTTTTGAGCGCGTCAACCGACCCTGTGTCATTCCAGGCGCGCGGCAGGGCGGCTAGCAGGTCGGGTACGACGAATGCGGTGAGTCGAAAAACGCCCACGATGCCACGGTGCCGCGGCTCTTCGCCTAACGCGTTGAGCGTGGCGAGATACTCGGGTCCATGGCGCGTGCGAAACGACCCCGGGAAGAGCCGCAGGAGGAATCGCACGAAAAGCGTGAGCGCCTTGAGCACGGTCAGGCGGTTTCCAACCGGGCAGCGAGCCTCGTGCCCCGCACGAGAGCAAGGCACTTTTCCATGCGCCGCGCTTCAGCGACGGCGGCTTCTCTGCCTAACGCCGTAATGCGGTAATTGACGCGCCGTGGGTCCTCGCGCGCGCCCGTCGCTCCTTCCTCGACGAGACCGCGGTCTGTCATGCGCCTGAGCGCGGTGTACAGCGTGCCCGGGCCGAGCCGCACGGCGCTGTCCGTGCGTTCCTCGATGTCTGTCATGATCCCGTAGCCGTGCCGGGCACCGTCGGCCAGCGCGACGAGTATGTGGAACTCGGCTACGGGGAGCGGAAGCGGCGGCGGGGCTGGGAAACGGCGGTCGTTGGACGGCATGCGCTCAGTCGAGAGATGATATATCGACCTTCGATATAATCGCGATTGCTTCGCCGTGCAAGCACCGCCGCACTCGTGTCAGGACGCAACGTCAGTTGTCGTCTATTTACCGCGCAGTTCGTCGAGGCCTTCGAGTAAGTACAGGAGCGAGGAGAAGGACCGCGAGTTGTTGGTCTCACGCCGTCGTTAGGCTTCTCGCGGGAATCAGAACGCGGAACTCCGTGCGTCCGGGTCGCGTGTCTACCGTGATGTGCCCCTGGTGGTCCAACACTATACGCCGGGCGATATCCAATCCGAGCCCCGTCCCCTGGCCCATCGGCTTCGTCGTGAAAAACGCGTCGAAAATGCGGCTTTGAACGTCACTCGGAATCCCAGGCCCGTCGTCGATGACGCGAACCACAACGCTGTTTCCCTCCCGCTCGGCGCTGACATCTACGCGTCCTTGTGCACCCACTGCGTCGATCGCGTTCTCCAGCAGATTGGACCACACTTGATTCAGCTCATCGCCGATCGCTGATACCTGCGGGAGCTCCGGCGTCACGTCGAGTCGCACTGCGACGAACTTTTCCCGAGCCTTCCCGGCCAGGATTGCTACAGTATCGGTAAGCCCTTGTGCGATGTCCGTCGGCGCCTTGCCGGCGGCGCGATCTGTATGCGTGAATCGCTTGACCGCGCCGACGAGATCGTAGATGCGCGTCGACGCGCGCCGAATATCCCGTGCTAGCGAACGCGCCTGGAATTCAGCGGCGATCCAGCGGACGGCGACGTCAAGTTGCGCGTCACCCACGACGTCCGCGACTTGCTCCAGTCCGTCTATCGTTAGGCCACTTTC
>CBQVAZ010000713.1:0-2293 GCA_967720205.1 uncultured Gemmatimonadaceae bacterium
CAGCAGGCGATGGCCAGCGGCCGCCTCACGTCGGTTGACTTGGTACGTGCCCATCGTGCGCGGATCGCTGCGTACGACCAGCAGGGGCCGACGCTCAACGCCATGATTCGACTCAACCCTAACGCGGAACGCGACGCTGCCGCGTTTGACCGCGAACGGCGCGCCGGACGTGTTCGAGGTCCGCTGCATGGCATCCCCGTCGTCATCAAAGACAACTACGACACCTTCGACATGCCGACGAGCGGGTCGTCGTTGGCGTTGGCCGCGCTGCGTCCGACCGACGACGCGTTCATCGTCCGTAGACTGCGTGAGGCTGGCGCGGTGATCCTGGGAAAGACGAATATGCACGAACTGGCCGCGGGAATTACCTCTGTGAGTTCGTTAGGCGGGCAGACGCACAATCCCTATGATCCGCGTCGCTGCCCTGGCGGCTCGAGCGGTGGCACCGGGGCCGCAGTCGCAGCCAGCTTCGCGGTCGTGGGGTGGGGGAGCGACACCTGCGGCTCCATAAGGATTCCCGCTGCGTATGGCTCGCTCTTTGGACTCCGTCCCACGAGCGGCTTGGTGAGTCGAGATGGCGTCATTCCGCTCTCGCACACACAGGATGTCATCGGCCCGCTGGCCCGCACAGTCACCGACCTCGCGATCGCACTCGATGTCACAGTTGGTCGCGACAGCGCGGATAGCATCACCAAAGCGCTCGACGGGCGCGCAACGCCGCGCTTCGTCGAATCACTCGATCGCAATGCACTGCGTGGCGCTCGGCTAGGCATCCTGCGTAACCTCTTCACGAACATCGACGGCGACATCGCGGATACGGTCCGTGCCGCTGCTCGCGCCATGGGAGGGCAGGGAGCCGAGGTCATCGATGTGTCGATCGCGGACTTCGACTCGCTGCTCGCCGCGTCGAGTGTCATCGGCTACGAATTCAAATGGGATCTTATCGACTATCTCGCGAAAGTGCCTAACGCGCCGGTCAAGTCGTTGCGCGAGATCATCGATCACGGAATGCACCATGACGCGTTGGACGGCACGTTCAGAGCGCGCGACACGGTGCAGACGAGAGACAGCGAAGGTTACCGCAAGGCCATGGCGAAACAGGACCTGATACGCCATCGGCTGATCGCGCTTTTCGATAGTTTGCGTCTCGACGCTCTCGTTTATCCCACGATGCAGCGTCGCCCCGCAATCGTCGGCGAGCCGCAGGCAGGGGGCACATGTCAACTCAGCTCGCACAGCGGCTTCCCGGCGCTTTCGCTTCCCGCCGGATTCACCAGCGATGGCTTGCCCGTCGGGCTGGAGCTCCTCGGCCGTCCCTTCAGTGACACGCGGCTTGTGGCGTTAGCGTATGCGTTCGAGCAATCGCCAGGAGGCGTTAGGCGGCGACCGCCGGCCACGACGCCCGTGCTCAACGATGCACGAAGTCCGATGACTGTGACCTACACGGCACGTGCCGGTTCGGCGAGAGCGCGCCTAACGTACGACGTTGCCAGAAGCGAGCTGCGCTACGATGTCAATGTGGCCGCGGCACGCGTGGGACGCTCGCAGGGTGTGGTGCTGCGCCGGACCGACGCGGTCGCGGTGG
Source organism: uncultured Gemmatimonadaceae bacterium (assembly GCA_967720205.1). GTDB lineage: Bacteria > Gemmatimonadota > Gemmatimonadetes > Gemmatimonadales > Gemmatimonadaceae > DASYRX01. The sequence goes on from CBQVAZ010000713.1 coordinate 1,586, forward strand.
CGGCAGAAGCGGCCACGCGGCGCCGCGTCGTACAGCGCCTGGCAGGGCCGGGAATGGCGGCAGTCAACGGCGTTTTCCTTCTCGGCGATGCCGATCGGCGCGCGCTGAGCGAAGGGCGCTTATGGATGGTTCAAGTCACCCGCGACACCCCGTTGGGTCTGGAGGGGCCACTGCAGCGGTCCATGGCTAAGCCCAAGTAGCAGCCAGACTTTACAGCGCAAAGTACTTGACGGCGCGCTGTCCGGCCGTTCAGATTGCTCCCGTGGCCACAATACGCCCCATCACTACCGCCCCTTCGGCGCAGCCACCGGCGCTGCATGATCGGGCGATCGATAATCTGCAGTACATCCGCGAGACCATGGAGCGGGCCGAGCCCGTCACCGCGATCTCGGGATGGGGGATCGCTGCGGCCGGAGGCGTCGCTTTCGTTGCCACGGCGGCCACGCTGCGCACACCGCTCAGTACACGCTGGGTCGTGACGTGGATAGCCGCAGCCGTCGTCGCGTTCCTCGTCTCGCTAGGCGCAACAATCAGAAAAGCCAACCGCACGGAGACGCCGTTTTTCAGCGGGGCCACTCGGCGGTTGGCGCTCGCATTCGTCCCCGCGATGTTCATCGCGACGGTCCTAACGGGAGCGCTGCTCCGCGCGCAGCAGGGTGTGCTGCTCGTGCCGCTGTGGCTTCTCTCGTACGGCGCGGCGGTAACCGC
>CBQVAZ010000714.1:0-2293 GCA_967720205.1 uncultured Gemmatimonadaceae bacterium
TCGCTGACCAGGTTACGTGCACGTCCGCTTCGGTCGAGTCGTCCACGAGCGCGAAGTGCACGCCGAGGTCCAGCTCGTTCCACACGGTGAAGCCTCGCCGCGCCGGACTGACCAGATCAGCGGTGAAGCCCGGCGCAGATGAGTAGGGCTGAACCCACACGCGAATCGGTTCGTCGCTCGTACGCCAGCGCGATACGCTGCCGGCATCGGCCGCGAGCATCGTTTCGAGATAGCTGCCAGTGGTTCCGCTCAGCACTGCGTCGATGGAATCCTGCGAAACTCGTGGCGCCCCTTCCGCCTCAATGTCTAACTCTGCGGCCTTTTGTAGCCTCGCGATGTGCACATCGGCGAGCCACTGCGGCGCGGCGAACGCTCGAGGGCGCGCTGACAGCTGGCTCTGGTATTGAGCGGCGATGTGGATGCTGTCTACCGCCGAGAGGCGTGCAGGTTGAAAGAGGTGATTCCGAGCGGATCCGAAAACCAGCGCGGCGACGAAGCCGCCGAGTGCAAGTAGGCCGAGGCCGAGCGAGAGTTCGAGGCCAGAAACGTTGCGACGCATCATGTAGAAGACGGCGTCCTGTTCGGCCGGGCAACGCACGAAGCAGCGCGCTCTAAGTTGTTCTAGCAACGCGATATGGCTCGCTCTGGCGCTGGGGGCTAGCTTGGGGGCTGGCAAGGATGTAACGGTACGGCACTTTGTACGAGCCGGCGGCCAATGACTGATCCGCGCGACCAACTGCAGTCCTCGTTAGGGTCGGCCTACACGCTCGAGCGAGAACTCGGCGGCGGCGGGATGTCGCGTACATATCTGGCTACCGAGCACGCACTGTCACGTCGCGTGGTCGTGAAGATCCTGGCTCCCGAGTTGCTGGCCGGCATTTCCGTCGATCGCTTCAAGCGCGAAGTACTTCTCGCCGCGCAGTTGCAGCATCCCCATGTCGTCCCCGTGCTCACATCAGGCGACGCGAATGGCCTGCCGTGGTTCACGATGCCGTACGTGGAAGGGGAGTCGCTGCGCACGCGACTGGCCCGTGGGCCGATGCGCATCAGCGAGGTCATCGGCGTGCTCAAGGACGTGGCGCGCGCGCTGGAGTTCGCGCATGGGCACAACATCGTGCACCGCGATATCAAGCCTGACAACGTGCTGCTCGCGGGAAGCAGCGCGACCGTCACCGATTTCGGAATCGCCAAGGCAATCACCGCGGCGCGAACCGATGGAGGGGGCTCGTCCCTAACGAGGACCGGACATGCCATCGGTACACCGGCGTATATGGCCCCGGAACAGGCCGGCGGTGATCCTAACGTTGACCACCGCTCCGACATCTACTCGTACGGAGTGATGGCGTACGAAATGTTGGCAGGGCGGCCACCGTTCATCGGCGCCACGGGCAAAGTGATCAGCGCGCATTTCACGGAGGCGCCACGACTCATCGCTGAGCTACGTGCCGATACGCCGCCTGCGCTCGCGGACCTCGTTATGCGCTGCCTCGAGAAGGACGTGTCGCGCCGTCCGCAGACCTCGGGCGATCTCGTCCGCACGCTGGATTCCGTCGCTTCTAGCGGTGCCACAGATACGGCGCCCGCCATCCTGCTCGGCGGTCATATCCGGCTGGGACGTGCGCTGGGGCTTTGGGTGGGAGCCACTGCGCTCGTGGCATTAACAGCATGGGCCGCGACGTCCACGATCGGTATTCCAGACTGGGTACTGCCTGGTTCGTTAGGCGTCATGCTGGCGGGCCTTCCGGTCATTGGGCTTACGTGGTACGTGCAGCGCGCGGCGCGCCGCGCCTTCACGGCGACGCCCGCGTATACGCCCGGTGGCTCCGAGGCGGACCACGGCACGTTCGCCAACCTCGCGATCAAGGCGAGCCCGCACTTCTCCTGGCGCCGCACCTGGTTAGGCGGCGTGATCGCGCTCGGTGCGTTCGCGGCGCTGGTCATCGGCTTCATGGTCCTGCGCGCGCTCGGCATCGGTCCGGTCGGATCCTTGGTGGCGGCTGGCGCGCTGAAACAAGGCGCCACGCTCGTGGTCGCCGATTTTCGCAGTCCGGCGAGCGACTCCACGTTAGGCGCGACGGCCGCCGAAGCGCTACGCACCGACCTCGCCCAGTCCAATTCCATCCGCGTGATGACGCGCGCGACCGTGCGCGATGTGCTGCGGCTGATGCAGCGGCCCGTCGAAAGTGTCGTGCCATTCGACCTGGCTCGCGAGATCGCGACACGCGAAGGCGCCAAGGCTGTCCTGGACGGCGAAATCGTCAAACTGGGCGACAGCTATGTCGTCTCTACGCGA
>CBQVAZ010000715.1:0-2277 GCA_967720205.1 uncultured Gemmatimonadaceae bacterium
GCCCCCGATGTCATCAAAGAACCAGGCGCAGGATGAAAACATTCGCAGCGAATCGCGCTCCATTTCCAGGAGCTCACGCGCTCGCTGCAGCTGCCCCGCACCCAGCGCGAAACTTTTGACGAGCGCCTCCAGCTCGTTAGGCGACGCTCCCACCGCAGTACCATATGCTTCGCGCGCCGCCCATGGATCGGCGAAGTGCTCGCGGCCTTCGCCCTCGAAGAGCGCGTGGATCCCAGCGGCGAGTACTTCCAGCCCGTCACGCAATGGCGTGCGCCACGCCTGGCTCGGATACTTGGCGCCGTTGACGCGATCGCCACAGTTGGAGCGCCAGCGCTCGACGCCGTGCGAGCAACTCCACGACGTCGGCTCGACCAGCTTCACTTCGACGGCCGGCGGGTTGCGACTCAGGAAGGACGCGAAGTTTTCGACCCTAACGCCCTTCCGTTCGCGCAGATCGGTGATTGCGCGCGCCAGCGCCATCTCGCCGAACTTGTGATGATGACCGTATGTCTCGCCGTCAGTCGCGATCGACACGAGGCGCGGTGACGTGCTTCCTTCAGCGCGCGATGATGCTGGGCGCCGCAGCATGCCCTTCACCCACTGCCCTGCGTTGTTGAGCGCACCGCCGAACGCGACGGCGTGTGCGAGATCACCGTCGTACATGAATAGCGCGACGGACTTGCCGTTCGCGGCGCGGTACTCGCCCGGCATCCCGTTAGGCGGCGGCGTCACGACTTGATGCGGCGCCAGGATCGTGAAGCGTATCCCGCATGCGGCGAGCACGTCGAGCGTCTCGTGATCCATCGCTGTTTCGGGGAGCCACATCCCTAACGGCTCACGGCCGAAGCGTCGCTTGAAATCCGCGATCCCCCAGCGCACCTCGGTCAGCTTGTCTCGGCGTGAGGCGAGCGGAAGAATCACGTGATGATACGGCTGCGCGATCGCGTTACCGAAGCCGAGCCGCTCCACGCTCGCCTTATCGGCGGCGATCGTTGCGGCGTAGGTCTCCGGCGCGTTCGTCTCGAGCCACTCGAGGAGGGTCGCCCCGTAGTTGAACGAGATCCACTCCAGCGTATTCACGATGCCGACGATGCGGTTGTGCGGCCCGCCGGCCGTTAGGTGCGCAGCGACAACCGTGCGATAACACTCTCGCTCGATGCGCTCGTTCCAGTCGTGATACGGCGCAGCGGTCGGCTCGACCTCGATCTCGTCCAGCCACGGGTCTTCCCGTGGGGGCTGATAGAAGTGTCCGTGAATGACGACTGACTGCGGCGCTTGCGGCATTACGAGATCACGTCGCAACGGCTGTCCGACGCGCGTCGAGGGCGCGCCGCAGCATCACATACTCGCCAACATTCTCGAGGGTGAGCACGCCGACGAGAGCACCGTTATTCAGCACTGGCATCGTGTGACACTCATCGCGTTGCAGCCGCTCGAAGGCGTGCTCTACGCTTTCCCGCGCGCTCGTCACGCAGATTTCTCGCTGCATGTGGTCGCCCACGCGTGTTTGGTCCCCGTGCTGTGCGAGGGCCTTCAGCAGGTTTACGCGTGTTAGGACGCCGACGACCTTATTGCCATCGAACACCGGAAAGTCTTGCTGAAAGCCGGCAAGCAGGTGTTCCACCGCACGTGCGAGCGGATCATTCACGTTGAGCGTGCGCACGTCGGAGATCATGAGGCGCTCCACAGGCACATCGTGCAGCGCTGCCTGAAGTCGTGTCTGCGCCTCCTCTCCGCTCGCGCCAAGCCACACGAACATGGCGATGAAAATGAGAAATGGGTTTGAATAGAGGCCGACGATGGCGAAGACGATCGCGAACGCCTTGCCGATGCGGGCCGCGATCGTTGTCGCGCGGACGCTGCCTAACTTGATCGCGAGCGCCGAACGCAGGATGCGCCCCCCATCCATCGGAAATGCGGGCAGGAGGTTGAACAGAACGATCGCGACGTTCACCCACATAACGCGGGCCAAGAACGCGCCGCCACTCAGGGTGACGTCTGCAGCGTCGATGGGCATACGCGCGAAGCGCAGCAACACGTAGATCGCGAGGGCGATCGCGATGCTCACGAGAGGACCCGCGGCAGCGATGGCGAGCTCCTGTTGCGGTTTCGACGGGAGCCGATCGAGCCGCGCGACGCCACCGATCGGGAGCAGAGTGATGCCTCTCGTTGCGACCCCATAACGACGCGCCGTCAGTGCGTGGCCGTACTCGTGCGCGACGACTGAAGCGAAGACGACGAGGACAAACGCCACGTTGATCGCGACGCTCATCATAC
>CBQVAZ010000716.1:0-2274 GCA_967720205.1 uncultured Gemmatimonadaceae bacterium
TCTTTGGGATCGTGTCCGTAGTGCTTATAGCGACCGGTCGCAATCTCGTAGTGATAAAGCCCTTGGTATGTCGCGGTCCATAGAAAGCCTGGCGGATCCTCTACAATCGACCAAACGCCTGTGTTGCCGAAGTCGCGCGGACGGTTCGAATTCGTTTCGAAGCTGCGGAACGCGCCTGTCTTGCGATTCCACTGGTACAGCAAACCAGCGTCGATCCACAGTGTTCCCGTTAGGTCCTCGAAGATCGTGTAGACGCTGAAGCCCGCCTGACGAGTGGGCCGGCCTTCCGGGCGGCGGAAGGTCTGGAATCGGTTCGCCTTCGGATCGTGCACGTTGATGCCGTAGCCATTCGTGCCCACCCAGACCACATCGGAGCGATCGCGATACACAGCGGTAGGCAGGTTGCTGTTGATGCCTTCCGCATTCTGCGGATCCTGGCGGAAGTACTCGAATGCGTCCGTGCCCGGATCGAAGCGCATCAGCTCCGAGCCCGTCGCTAGCCAAAGTTGACCTGATCGATCTTCGACGAGGCTAACGGCTGCGCCCCATCCGTATCTGTATGTGCGGTATCTATGGTAGTAATGCTCGATGCGCGTCCTGGCCGAGTCGAAGACGCTGATGCCCGGCACGGATCCGATCCAAAGTCGATCGTGAGAGTCCTCGTGCAGCGCGCTGATGCGACTGTCGATGAGACCTAACGGTCGGTTCGCGCCCGCGGTGAAGTGCGCGAATGCCCCGCTCGGCCCGCGCCGGTCGAGTCCTGTCTGCGTTCCCACCCACAGGACTTCGTGCCTGTCGACGAGCAGAGCGAGCACGCGATCGTCGCCCAGAGTCGACGAATCAGCGGCTGAATGCGCAAAACGTTCGCCCGATACGACACCAGCAGCGTTACTCGTTAGGCGGAACAGGCCGTCGCTGGATGACCCCACCCAGATCCCGCCCGTGCTGTCCTCGGCGAACGCGTTGATGTATCGAGCCGGGCCCCTGCTGATGCGCCGGAAGGTTTCGCGATTGCGGTCGAACAGATTAACGCCGCCGTTTCGTGTCCCCACCCAGAGTCTGCCACGGCTGTCTTCGAAGAGCGCGCTGATCTCGCTGTCGGAGATCGAAGTGGAATCGAATGGATCGTGCCGGAAAACGACGAACTGGTAGCCGTCGTAGCGATTGAGTCCGTCTTTGGTGCCGAACCACATGAAGCCGCGGCGATCCTGGACGATGGCTGATACGGCGTTCTGTGAGAGTCCGTCAGCGATCGTCAAATGGCGGAACGTGACGCGTTCCTGGGCATAAAGCGGGGCCGAGCCGGCCGGACTGAAGAACAGACAGGAAACCGCGATAAGTCCGCGCACTAACCGCCGCATCAGCCTAACGAGGACGGAAATTCATGCGCTGCAGCAATGCCGTGAAGCGTGGCGAGGGGCGAAGCGGATCGAAACGCGGATCACGATCCAGGTAACTGAGCAACGCCGATCGCCCCTCGTAAGACCGCTCCAGCATCGTAAGCGCCTCATCGTTGCGGCGCAGGCCGACAAGCACCAGCGCCTGCATGTACGGGTTGACCGGACCGCTATCTCCGCGCCCCTGCAGTTCCTTCAGTATGGCCTCCGCCTCGGCTCGCTTGCCGGAAATTGCCAACACATGGCCTAACGAGGACAGTGTATTCCTCCCGCGCCCCTCCATCCCAATCACCTTCTCGAACGCGGCGATGGCCTCTGCGTACTGGCCGAGTTGCTCGTGCACCAATCCCTGACCCCAAATCGCGGTGGAGAAGTTGGGGTCCAGCTCCAGCGTCTCGGCCAACCGGCGATTGGCTTCCGCGTAGTTGCGGCCAAAATACGCGATGATGCCGATGTTCGCGTGCGCGACGAGCGAGAGCGGATCGAGGGCGTGTGAGCGCTCCGCCTCGGCCACTGACTCGCGAATGCGCCCGCGCGCCGCGAGAAGGCGGCTCAGAAGGTGATGCAGATCAGCGCTGCTCGGCTGCAGCGCCAGCGCGCGACGATACTCTTGTTCCGCACCACTCCAGTTCCAATCGCCATACGCAAGCACGTACGCCAGCGCCCCATGCGCCTCGGGCAGATACTCATCCAGCTCCAGTGCTCTCAACGCCGCCGTTTTCGCCTTCGCAAACGCCTCCGAGGGCTGGGTGTTCGCGTAGAACGGGAGAAGACTGTAGTACTGTGCCAGGCCAGCGTATGCCGGGGCGTTCGCGGGGTCGCGCGCGAGCACCTGGCGGAAGTAGTCCAGCGCGTTCTGCAAGCCCTCAGGTGTGCG
>CBQVAZ010000717.1:0-2272 GCA_967720205.1 uncultured Gemmatimonadaceae bacterium
CGCTGGCCGTTGGCGCCGGCAACTCCGGTGGCACCATGAAACACATACATGAGCAAATCCGATTCGTCGCGATCGTGGCGGCGAGCCTTCTCGCATCACTTCTGCCTCTTCAGCTCGCGCACAGTCAGACGGTGACTGGCACAGAGAGCAAGGACAGTGTCGTCGTCATCGCGAGCGACAGGTTTAGAGCCGGAAGCTTTCACCGCTGGCTCTTTGGTTCGAACTGGCGTGACGTGTGGGGGACGCCGATCAAAGTCCCCGTGCTCGATCTTAAGCGGTTCGCCGGCGGCCTAACGCCTACCGAGACGGGTGGCAATAAGCAAACGACCTCGCTGCGCTTCGTGGGGCGCAATGGCGTCGAGTATCAATTCCGGCCCGTCTCCAAGGATCGCCTTGCCGCGATAGATCCCTTCACAAACACAGTCATTGAACAGGTCTTCCGCGACGGATTGAGCGCGCTACATCCGACGGGACCTCTCACCGTACCGCCGATGCTCGAGGCGGCAGGGATCCTGCATCCGACTCCAATGCTCTATGTGATGCCTAACGACCCGGCCCTGGGTGAATTCCGCGAGGAGTTCGCCGGTAAGCTCGGCGCGATCGAGGAACGCGGCGTGATGCCGAAGGAAGGCCTCGGGTTGGGTGGCGCGAGCGAGATCATCGACAGTGACGATTTGCTCAAACGCATAAACAAGGATCCGAGTCAGCGAGTCGATGCGCGAACGTTTCTCACCGCGCGATTGATCGACGTCTTTGTCGGCGACAACGATCGCCATCGGTATCAGTGGCGCTGGGCGTATGTCCCCTCGCCCGCGGCCGGCTCCGCTCCCGGGGATGACGTTCTTTGGCTCCCAATTCCGCGAGATCGCGATGCCGTATTCGTGAACCATCGCGGCTTCCTCATGACCCTCGCGCGGCGCGTAAAACGGAACCTCGTCTCCTTCGAAGCCAACTACCCGAATGTCTCGGCCATGGAGACCGCGGCGCTCGAGTTGGATCAGCGGTTGTTGGTCGGATTGGATCGCGCGACGTGGGACTCTGTGAGCACTTGGTTGAAAACGAAGATCACCGATGCAGTCATCGACTCGGCTGTACGACGCATGCCTCACGAGTACTGGTTCTCATCGAAAGACGTCGCTGCCAAGCTGCGTGCTCGTCGCGACAAGCTGCAGGGAGCTGCGATCCAGTATTACATGTACCTCGCCCGGCTGCCCGAGATTCACGCGCCTGACAGCGATGATCGCGCAACGATCACGCGAGATGGAGGCGACGTGATCGTTCAGATTCAAACGGGCGATCGAGCACCGTGGTTCGAGCGGCGATTCGTGGCCGGCGAGACCCGAGAGATCAGGTTGTATCTGCACGGTGGCTCGGATCGCGCGGTTGTGCGCGGTAACGGCCGCCCAGGCCCTTTCCTGCGAATAGTCGGCGGCAACGGGGACAATACCCTGATCGATTCGTCGACCGTAGATGGCCGGCATCGCCTAACGCGATTGTACGACAACGGCTCATTCAACGACATCCAATACGGCAAGGACACGACCTTCGATCGCCTTCCGTGGACCAAGGCCTACGGCAAACAAATCCGTCCGGTCAAGGACCGCGGCTGGCGCACCGGTCCCACCTTCGACGTCGGGAGCGGAGCGGGCCTCGGCATCGTCGGGAAAATCGGCTTCGAGCGAAAGCACTACGGTTTCCGCTACGCGCCGTACAAGAGTCGAACGAGTCTCGATCTCGAGTATGCGACCGGGGTGAACGGCTTCCGCGCGGCGTTCGAGTCTGATCGACGGGTCGAAAGCTCGCAGCTGCATTACATGTTCGACGCGGAAGCGACTCAGCTCAACATGGTCGAGTTTCGCGGCTTCGGAAACACTGTCGAGGACTCCGACGACCTGTTCTTCGATGTCAAGCAACAGCAGTTGATCGCGCGTCCCTCGATCGGCTTGGCACTGGGGCCAAAGGGCGATCTCTCAATAGGCCCGATCGTCAAGTACGTTACTGCCGACAGCTTCTCTAACAGGTTCATCGCCGAGGAGCAGCCGTTAGGCTTTCCTCGCTTCGGCCAGGCTGGTGTTCAGCTCGCGCTGAAGCAGGATACCAGAGACAGTGCGTGGTCGCGCGGTATGTTCGTTAGGGCGAGCGCTTCCTACTACCCGCAGGTGTGGGACGTCGAGAATCCGTTCGGCGAAGTATCGGCCCTGGCCACCACATATTTCACCTTTCCGATCCTAACGAGACCTACACTGGCACTGCGCGGCGGCGCAAAGAAGGT
>CBQVAZ010000718.1:0-2271 GCA_967720205.1 uncultured Gemmatimonadaceae bacterium
CTGCTCGCGAGGTGACCAGCGGCGAGTTGCATTCGCCACCGCGTCAGGTATTGCATCGGCGAGACGCCGATGGTCTCTGAAAAGCGGTCGACGAGCACCGTACGCGAGGACGCGATCGTGCGCGCCAGCTCCGCGAGCGTCCACGGATGCGCCGGGCGTTCATGCAACGCTGCAAGGGCCGGTCCGACGACGTCATCGCGCAGGCCCCCAAGCCAACCCGAGAGTTGCGGTGAGAGTTGCTCCACATGGCGCCTAACGACCTCGATGAACATCAGCTCCGCCATGCGCGTCAGCATCGTCTCACTCCCGATGCGCCCGCGTCGTGACTCCGCCACGACCTGCTGTGGAAATTGAGATAGCCATCCGTCCGCGCCCATGATGCCGGGCGTGTGCATCGATCGCGGCAGCGACGCGAGCAACGGGTTGAAGGGCCGCACGTCGCAGCCGAAGAAGCCGCAAACAACTACGGTGTCGTGCGGCTCGGGCCCGACGCGAAGCGTCGCGGGAAAACGCCGTGAGCCTGTGCGATCTGGTTCGACTCTGACGGAAACTCCAGGGGCGCTACCCATCAGGTGCGCATCACCCTGCGTGAACACCATGACGTCGCCTGGCTGCATGTAGACTTGCGGCTCGCCATCGACGCCGGCCCAGCAGTTACCGTTTACGACGATGTGATACGAAATGAGATGCTCCGCGCCGGGCAGGATGCGCGGAACCCGGTCACGTGCCCGCGCGGCTCGCACCGTCCAGGGCGACGACAGCTCCGTCATGAAGAAGGAAGCACCGCTCAGCCTAACGCCGCGAATGACGTCGGATAGCGGATCCGCGCCATACGTCTCAGGCGGTGTCGTGAGTGAAGCGCGAGCGGCTCGCGGTGCGACCCGGGGTTCGAGGAGCTGTGTGGCGGACATGGGTCCTCCAAGCGGGACCAAAAAAAAAGGCGGCCCGTGTGGTGCACGGGCCGCCGGCGATTTGGTGAGCGCGACTTGTTACGTCATGCGCGCAAAGCACCGCTCGCGGCCCGTGAGGGTCGCATAGCGATAGGAATACGCGTAAAGACGGACTTGGTGGCGCAGCATCGACTGTATTGATCGCCCTCGCGCACGGTTTCGTCAAGGTCTGACTGCATGCGGCTTCCGTTCTTCATCCGCGGACCACCGTTACAGGACCGTGACCCGCGTCCCTTCGTGCCTAACGAGACGACTGATCACGCGCCATGACGTGCTCGGCGCCACGCCGCCGGCGAAACCCCCGTTTCGCGCTTGAATGCGCGGCTGAACGCCGGTTCCGACTCGTACCCGACAAGCGCGCCGATCGTCGCGACCTTTGCCGAGCTGCCGGAGAGCTGACCCGCGGCGAGCTGCATGCGCCAGCGCGTGAGATATTGCATCGGCGAGACGCCGATGAGCTGTGAAAAGCGGTCGACAAGCACCGTGCGCGAAGACGCGATTGTGCGCGCGAGCTCCGCGAGCGTCCACGGATGGGCGGGACGTTCGTGCAAAGAAGAAAGTGCGGGCCCGACAACGTCGTCGCGCAAGCCCGCAAGCCAGCCCGATGTGTGCTGCGGCGAGAGCTGCTCGACGTGACGCCTAACGACTTCGATGAACATCAGTTCGGCCATGCGCGTAAGCATCGTCTCGCTCCCAACACGACCGAGTCGAGACTCGGCCACGACCTGCTGCGGGAATTGCGACAACCAGCCACGCGCAATGCCGGGTAAATGCAGGGATCGCGGCAGCGACGCCAGCAGCGGATTGTAGGGTCGCACATCACAGCCGAGGAAGCCGCAAACGAACGCGGTGTCACGCGGTTCGGACCCGACGCGGAGCGTGTCGGGATAGCGTCGTGGGGCTGTGCGCTCGAGTTCGGCACCGACAGGAATTCCAGGGGTGCTGCCCATGAGGTGTGCGTCACCCTGCGGAAACACAACGACGTCGCCTGGCTGCATGTGGACTTGTGTGTCGCCATCGACGCCGGCCCAGCAGCCACCGGATACCAAGATGTGATATGAAATGAGATGCTCCGCGTCCGGCAGGATCCGCGGCATGAGGTCACGCGACGGAGCAGTTCGCACCGCCCAAGGCGACGACGCCTCCACCTTATAGAAGAAGGCGCCACTCAGCCTAACGGCCCGCATCACGTCGGACAGCGGATCCACGCAGCGTAATCCTCTCGCGAGCAGCCTAATGCTCTTGCCACACGACCAGTGAGGCAAGGCCGACGTGGCGCGGGATTCTGCGCCGCCGGACGTCAGTCGTGCGCGTCGACCGT
>CBQVAZ010000719.1:0-2266 GCA_967720205.1 uncultured Gemmatimonadaceae bacterium
AGCGCCATGCGAATGCCGATCTCGCCGGTCCGCTGTGCGACAGCGAACGACATCACGCCGTAAATGCCCATCACCGCCAGAGACAGCGCGACAACTGCGAAGAATCCCAACAGGACGGCGCTGAAGCGCGTCTGCGCGCTCGCCGTAGCGACGCGCTCATGCATCGTGCGGATGTCATAGAGCGGATTGCGTGGCGCGAAATTACGGATCGCGGCGCGCACGCTCGATGCCACGGCCAACGGATCGCCTGCCGTGCGCGCGAAGATCATCATGCGCGGGACGCGCGCCTGTCCGAAGGAGATGTAAACGTCCGGCCGAGCCGTCGAGTCGATCGTCCCGAAGCGCACGTCACCAACGATGCCGATCACCTCAGCGCCGGTGTGAAATCCGCCCTGATAGACGGCGACCTTTTTGCCGATTGGATCTTCGCCGCGGAAGTAAACTCGCGCGGCAGCTTCATTGATCAGCACGACTTTCGGAGTGCCTAACCGGTCGGTTTCGCTGAATGGACGTCCGCGCTTGAGCGGGACTCGCATGAGTCCGAACCAACTGGGCGAGACCCAATGCACGCCGACCATTGCGTTGCCTGACGAGCTTTGTGGACGATCGGCGAACGTCATGATCGTGCCGTTGCAGCCGTTGTTGAGCGGCGGGCAGTCCGCTAACGCGACTTGCTGGACGCCGGGCACCGCCGAGATGTTGCTTTGCAGCTGCTCGTAGAATCCCGGCATCGAGTCTGGCGCGACGTCGCCTGCCGGAATCGAGAGACGCAGCGTGAGCACGTTGGAGCTATCGAACCCTGGATCCACACTGAGCAGGTTGCCGAGACTGCGGATCATGAGCCCGGATCCAGCGAGGAGGACCAACGCAAGCGCCACTTCGGCGACTACGAGCGAACGGCGACTCGCGCCAACGCGGTGACCACCTCTCGCCGCGGTGCTTCCCTCTTTGAGATCGCGCGTTAGGTCGGCGCGCGTCGCACGCAGTGCGGGCAGGAGTCCGAACAACAGTCCAACGATCATAGTGACGCCAAACGCGAACACGAGCGCGCGCGTGTCCAGGCGGATGCTGTCGAAACCGATTGCTCCGATGCCACCGTCCAGACCTTGTACGCGCAGCGTCTCCTGCGGATTGATCGCGCTGAGTGCGCGGGTGCCGAGCATCGCAACGCCCACGCCGACAGCACCGCCTAACGTGGCGAGCACGATGCTTTCGGTAACCAGCATCCTGATGAGGCGAGTCCGCGCGGCGCCGATGGCGAGCCGCACGGCGATCTCCTGCCGGCGTGCAACAGCGCGCGCGACGAGGAGGTTGGCCAGGTTCACACAAGCGATCAGTAGCACGAGCCCTACGGCGCCGAACAGCACAAGCAGCGAGCGCTTGAGCCCCGACGCGACACGAATCGTATTGAGTGGCCGCGCTTCAGCGGTCCACTTCTCGGGGGCCTTGCTCGTCGTCAGCGTCCCCTGCTGCATAGGATACGCTTCGTAGATTCTCGGACCCAATAGTTTCGCTTCTGTTGCGGCCTGCTCAGGCGTTACGCCGTCCTTAAGTCGCCCGATCAACGAGAACTCGAGCGACCACGCTTCGTTGAGTCCGTCCGCCTCGCGAGCTGTGAGGTTCAAAAGCGCCTCCGCTCGGCCGGACAATCCGCGAAAACCGGGCGGGAGAACGCCCGCGATTTCCCACGGCTCGTTGTTGAGACTCAGCGTTTTGCCGATGACGCCAGGATCGGCGTTGAAGCGGCGTTGCCAGAGCGCGTCGCTGATGAGCGCGACTTTGCGGGCGCCAGGGCCGTTGTCGAGCTCCGACGGAAAGCCAGCGCCTAACATGACACGCACGCCCAGCGTCGGCAGGTACTCGGTGGTCACTTCCTCGGTCGAGACACGCTCCGGCTCCGCCCCGGTAATCGTCGTTTGTGTTTCGCGGTGCAGCGCGAGAGTCGTATAGCTCTTTTGTGCGTTGCGGAAAACGAGGTACTTGGGCCGCGACCATTCTGTCGGCCCCTCGTCAGGAGTCACCTGGATGATGTCCATCAAGCGACCTGGGTCGCGGAACGGCAGCGATCGCAGGAGCAATGCGTCAACAGCCGAATAGATGGCTGTATTGGCGCCAATGCCTATCGCGAGCGTGAGCACGGCGACGGTGGTGAACCCTGGACGGCGTACCAGGCCGCGAACCGCATAACGAGCGTCACTCAATAAGTCGAAGAATCTGTCGCGCACGTTGAGTCTCCGTTCTTTGCGTTCAGCAGAATCGCCGAGCC
>CBQVAZ010000720.1:0-2262 GCA_967720205.1 uncultured Gemmatimonadaceae bacterium
CGTTCTTTTTGCCGCGGATTTTCACGAGTCAACGCTGAAACAGCGGTGTTCTGACAGAGACGAAAGGAGACGCCTCAATTTGACGCAGTTGCTCTAAATGAATAGTCCGCCGAGTGTAGCGTCTGATGGAGTCTCCCCGTGCATCCGCGAGAATCCGCGGCAAAACACTATAAACGAATCGGCCCGGCTGATCCGAGGATCGGCCGGGCCGAGTGCTTTCGTGACCTAACGACTACTCTTCGTCGCCGCTTGGGAGCGGTGCTCCAAAGCTCGGACGCTCGGCCATCGCCGCCGAGAAGACGCTCGGGAAGACAGGCTCGCCCACCAGCTCGGGTTCCGGCATCTCCGGCATTTCGCCCTCGATGTCGACTTCCTGATAGCGGTACATGCCTGTGCCAGCCGGGATCAGGTGTCCGATGATGATGTTTTCCTTGAGACCGAGCAAGTCGTCCCGCGCGCCGCGGATCGCGGCGTCGGTCAGTACTCGCGTGGTCTCCTGGAACGACGCCGCCGAAATGAACGACTGCGTCGTTAGGCTCGCCTTGGTGATGCCGAGGAGCAGCGGCTCCGCCGTCGCCGGCTTCATCTTCTTCTTCTTGGACCGATCGTTCTGCTCGCGGAAGGCCTGCTTGTCCACGTGCTCGCCCTCGAGCAAACCGGTGTCGCCCGGATCGAGTACGCGCACCTTCTGCAACATCTGCTTCACGATCACGCCGATGTGCTTGTCGTTGATCTTGACGCCCTGCAGGCGGTACACCTCCTGCACTTCGTTCAAGAGATACTCCTGCACGGCGCGCGGTCCTTTGATCCGTAAGATGTCGTGCGGATTCACCGGACCTTCGGAGAGCCTGTCACCGGCGCGCACGCGATCTCCCTCGTGCACGCGCAAGTGCTTACCGGCAGGCACTTCGTAAAGCTGCGCCGGCTGACTCTCGTCCACGACCCACTGACCACCTTCGGTCTTCGCCGGCTGGACGTAGATCTCGCGCTTGCCGCGCTTGATGTCGCCGAACCTAACGATGCCGTCGATCTCCGAGATCGTCGCCGGATCCTTCGGCTTGCGTGCCTCGAAGAGCTCGGCCACACGCGGGAGACCGCCCGTGATGTCGCGCGTCTTGTACGCCTCGCGCGAGATCTTGGCAATCGTCTCACCGGCATGGATCTGCTGTTCATTGTCAACCACGAGCTGCGCGCCCACGGGGATGACGAAGTCGCGGATCTTCTTTTCCTTACCGCCCTTCGTCAGCCAGATCTCGATGTGCGGATGCAGCTTCTTCTCACGATCTTCGATGATCACTCGCTGACGCAGGCCCGTGAGCTCGTCGAGCTCTTCGGCCACCGTCTCTTCCTCGACGATGTCGACGAAGCGGATGACGCCTTCAACGTCGGCGATGATCGGGTTGGAGTACGGATCCCAGGTGAAGATCACCTGGTCGCGCTTGACCTCTTCGCCGTCGTCGACGAGCAGTGTAGCGCCTAACGGTACCGCCAGTCGCGCGCCGATACCGGCGTTCTTGTCCGCCGAGCTTCGGATCACCACTTCGCCTTCGTACGAAGTCACGATGCGATGGTCGTCCGGATTGATCACGACCGTTAGGCGATCGCCATACTCGATCGTACCGGCCACTTTCGACCGGCGCGACGTCTGTTCGGCGATACGTGCAGCCGTTCCACCGATATGGAAGGTGCGCAGTGTGAGCTGCGTCCCCGGCTCACCGATCGACTGCGCCGCGATGATACCGACGGCTTCGCCGAGGTCGACCATGGCCATCGTGGCCAGGTTGCGGCCGTAGCACATGCGACAGAGACCGCGCTTCGCCTCGCACGTGAGCACGGAGCGAATACGAACGCTCTCGATCCCTGCTTCCTCGATCTCGGTCGCCATGTCTTCGTCGATGAGCTGGCCAGCTTCGGCGAGGAGCCGCGGCCGTCCCGACTCATCACGCATGTGCGGATCTTCCACGTCTTCTGCCGCGACGTTGCCGACGATGCGTTCGCCCAGCGGCTCGATGATGTCTTCGCCTTCCTTCAGCGCAGCCGTATCGAGTCCCTGAATCGTGCCGCAGTCTTCCTCGGTGACCGTGACGTCTTGCGCCACGTCCACGAGACGCCGCGTTAGGTATCCAGCGTCGGCAGTTTTTAGTGCCGTGTCGGCCAAGCCTTTCCGCGCGCCGTGCGTCGAGATGAAGTACTCGAGCACCGACAGGCCTTCGCGGAAGTTCGACTTGATCGGCGTTTCGATGATTTCGCCGATGCCACCCG
>CBQVAZ010000721.1:0-2262 GCA_967720205.1 uncultured Gemmatimonadaceae bacterium
CGCACCGCGATCGTGAGCCCGCTGACAATGATCGCCAGCGACGGCTTCATCGTGAACGGGCGCGGCCATCCGCGCACGTCCGGCTCGTATTCCAAGGTGTTGGGGAAGTATGTGCGCGAGGAAAAGGCGCTCACCCCAATGGAAGCACTGCGCAAAATGACACTCGAGCCAGCCAAACGGCTGGAGGCGCGCGTTCCGGCCATGACCACCAAAGGCCGAGTCCGTCTGGGTGCCGACGCTGACCTAACGATCTTCGACCCGGCGACCGTGATCGATCGCTCGACGTACGAGAACGCGACGATTCCAGCCGAAGGCATTCCGTACGTGATCGTCGGTGGCCAAGTTGTAGTAGACAAAGGCCAGGTGACATCGGCGCGTCCCGGCCGTGCGATTCGTGCGCCGGTGAAGTGAGAGGTTCAGATGGACAAGCTGTTGCGTTGCGCCCTCCTCGTGCTGTGCACCCTGCACGCACCCGCAATCCAAGCACAGGCGCGGACGTACGAAATGCCGCGGCTGCATCACGTTGGCCTCAATTCGGTCGATCCTGAGAAGGCGATCGAGTGGTATCTGCGACTGTGGCCAAAGGCTGAAAGAACTGTCGTGGCCGGGCAACCGGCCGTTGATGGCGAGCCCCTGCTGCTGCTCTTCAACAAGGTTGATCGCCCGCCGCCGGGAGCATGGCGCAGCGATGTGCACCGATCGGTACCGCAGAGCGCTTTCTGGCACATCGGTATCTTCACCAACACGACTGACCTCGCGGCGAAACTCAAGCCGTTAGGCGTCACGCACCTCCCGCTCTTCACTTCGCCTGAAGACACGCAGTCAGTTTGGCGCTCCGGGCTCGCACCGTACGCAGGAACGCTCACGGCCAAACAGTTTCCCGCGACGGCCGCCGCCGCGCGCCCCGGCGGTTTCAGCTATATAGTTGCGCCGGATGGCGTGTTGTTCGAGCTGACTGGCGGTCCAGACACAAAGGACTCCTTCTCGCACATCCACTTCTATCGCGAGCAGCCGCTGTGCACGGCGAATTGGTACGTCGAATACCTCGGCATGGAGCTTCCTCCTGTACGCGATAGCAGCGGCAAAGAAAGTCTCCGCGCGCTGCACCAGCCGTGCGAGGCCGAATACGGCGAAGCAGGGTGGCCGTCGCTGGAACGGATCGGAACGATTCGGCAGCCGTCCGCTGGTGTGCGCTATCTCAACGGCACGATGTCCTGGTATCCGCGTCAGTGCGTTCGGGACCGTTGCCAGGGCGAAGGTCGGCTGGTGCCGTCACGCGGCCAGGCGCTGGACCATATCGCCTTCATCGTGGACGACCTCGACGAATCTCTCGTTAGGCTGCGCCGCGGCAACGTCAAGATTCTGCGGCAACCCTACGCTTTCGGCACGACGCGCGCCGTCATGATAGAAGATCCCGATGGCCTAGCGATCGAGCTGATTGAAGCGCTCATCGTGTCGCCGGCGCACGCGAAGACATTCAGATGAGACTTCTATGGAGCGCCGCTGGCGGATTGTGCGTGCTCCTAGCCGCCGTGGAATCCACCGCTGGTCAGGCTGCACCGGTACGGGCGTTCACGGGCCTAACGCTGATCGACGGCACGGATCGTCCACCTGTCGCCAACGCCACGATCGTCGTACAGGATGGTCGCGTCGTTAGGGCGGGTCCGGCGGCGAGCGTTACGGTCCCTGCAGCGGCCGAGCGTATCTCGCTGGCGGGTAAGACCGTGATCCCTGGACTCATCAATGCGCACGGGCACGTGAACAACGCGCGTGACTTATTGACGTACGCGGCGTATGGAGTCACGACTGTCTATAGCCTCGGCGGCGAGCCGCAGGACGTGTTCGTCGCGCGCGAGCTGCAAACGACGCCGCAGCTGCAACGTGCGCGGGTGTACGTGGCCGGACCGGTGCTCACGCCTAACACGCCTGACGAGGCGCGGGCGCTGGTGGACTCCGTGGCGCGGCAGAAGGTGGACATCGTCAAGATCCGCGTGGACGACAACCTCGGGACGACGCAGAAGATGTCGCCCGAGGTTTATCGCGCGGTTATCGGCGAAGCTCACAAGCGACACCTGCGCGTCGCGACACACCTCTTATAACTCGCCGACGCCAAGGCGCTGCTGGCGGCTGGGACCGATTTCATCGCGCACAGTGTGCGCGACGCTGAAGTCGACCAAGACTTTCTCAACGCGCTCAAGGCGCGCGGCATCTGTTACTGCCCGACGCTGATGCGCGAGGTGTCGACGTTCGTATATGAATCCA
>CBQVAZ010000722.1:0-2249 GCA_967720205.1 uncultured Gemmatimonadaceae bacterium
ATCCATCGCGACATCAAGACTGAGAACATCCTGCTGCAGGGCGGCCACGCACTCGTGGCCGACTTCGGCATCGCGCTGGCCGTGCAGCAGGCAGGCGGCGCTCGTCTCACACAGACCGGCCTCTCGTTAGGGACGCCGCAGTACATGTCCCCCGAGCAGGCGATGGGCGAGCGCACGATCGACGCCCGCAGCGACATCTACGCGTTAGGTGCGGTTACGTACGAGATGCTCGTTGGCGAGCCTCCGTTTACTGGACCGACGATCCAGGCTATCGTCGCTCGGCTCATGGCGGAGGAACCGCGCGGGCTCGTCACACAGCGCAAATCGATTCCTGATGATGTGGAAGCCACAGTCCTTCGTGCACTCGAGAAGGTACCCGCGGACCGGTTTTCCTCGGCGGCGGAATTCGCGGCGGCGCTCGAGTCGCGTGACTTCGTAACCACTCGCACAACACGCGGCACTCGCACTGCCGCCGCGCGCAGTGCCGCGCCATCGTCGCGCTACCTGCTCTTTGCGCTCGGCGCGCTGTCCATCCTCAGTATTGCCGCCGCCGCATGGGGATGGATGCGGCCGCGACCGTCTGCAGAGGTAGTTCGCTATCGCATTGTCATCGATTCGGTGCCAGCCGTGAAGGACTGGTCGGGTGAAATCGCGATCTCGCCGGATGGCTCGACGATCGTGCGCTCAGGCGGTCCGGGAGGCTCACTGCTCGTTAGGCGACGTGACGAGCTGGGATTCTCTCCATTGCCAGGTACGGAAGGCGCGCTTGGCCCCTTCTTCTCTCCTGACGGCACGCGCATCGGCTATTACACGAACGGCACTATCCTGGCGGCACCCCTCGCAGGCGGCCCGCCCATAACGATTGTCGACTCCCTTCCCACGCCGGAATCGGTGACCTGGGCGAGCGACGGGTATCTGTATCGCAGCACCCTGAGCGAAGGCGTCGAGTTCATTGCCCGCAGCGAACCGCGCGCGGGTGCACCGCTCGAGCGCGTCACAATCGTTGACACGGCGGCCGGCGAGCTGACGCACCTGCACGGCGAGCTGCTTCCCGACCGCAAAACTCTCGTCTTCCAAGTGGGCTTCCGCGACGGGCGTCGCATGATCGCGGCAAGCGAAGTAGGCTCGATGCGGCATACGCGTCTCGTCGAAGGGGTCCGCGCGCGTTATGCACCCAGCGGTCATCTGCTCTACACGACGATTGATGGAAAGCTGTGGGCCGTGCCGTTCGACGTTAGGCAGCGAACCATATCGGGGACTGCTGTGCAGATCGGTGACCGAATCCCGACGACGATCGTCGGCCCGATCGATTTCGCCGTGTCGGCGAGCGGAACGCTCATCTATTCAACGGAGGACGCCGGGTCGCGTCGCGAGCTGACGTGGGTCACGCGCAACGGAACTCGCGCGCCGCTCGATTCCGCGTGGAAGGGAGAATTCTCGAGTCCGACGCTCTCGGCGGATGGATCACGCGTTGCAGTCGCGATCCGCAGCGGATCGCAATCCGACATCTGGATCAAGTCAGTCGGCGGTGGAATTCCGACGAAGCTCACAGGGCAACAGCGGCTGAACAACGCCGAGCCGGCGTGGAGTCCGGATGGACGCTGGGTGAGCTTTCTCGCGTCCGCCGGCGCGTCCGCGAACGTGGGCGACGTCTGGCGCCTGCGAACCGACGGCAGCAGCGGCGCCGAACGCGTATTACAGAGCCGACGGCCGCTCTCCGAGCACATATGGACGCCGTCTGGCAACGCCTTAGTCGTGCGCACGACGACTGCGACGGCGGGCGCTGGCGACATCCTCACGTTTCGTCCTGGCATCGACAGCGCAGCCGTGCCGCTTATCGCATCGCAACGCGCCGAGTACTCGCCGGTTGTCTCGCCAGACGGAAAGTGGATCGCCTATACAGCGAACGAGACGGGAAGGTTCGAGGTCTACGTGGCGCCGTTCACGAATCCCGGCGCCGCGAAGTGGGCTGTCTCCACCGCTGGCGGCAATTCGCCGCGCTGGTCACATCGCGGAGATGAGTTGTTCTACGTCGACCTGCAATCGCACATGGTCGTCGCGCGCATAACGACGACTCCAACATTCGCCGTCACCAGCTCGCGCGTGCTCTTCAACGCATCGGATTTCATTCAGACGTCGATTTCTCGGCGCAACTACGACGTATCGGCCGACGATCAGCGCTTTCTCATGGTGCAGCGCGCCGATGGGGTGAAGCGGGGCCAGGTCGTGGTTGTGGAACACTGGCAGGA
>CBQVAZ010000723.1:0-2245 GCA_967720205.1 uncultured Gemmatimonadaceae bacterium
GGTAGGGGAGAAGGGATATGACTCGTCGTGCAATATCAATGCGCCACTTGCTGATTCTGCTGATCAGCGCTGTGCCTTTGGCGTTAGGCTGCGCGCAGCAGGATCCGCCGGTGGCGCCGACGTTTTCGCCCAGCAGACCGCCACCGACACCGCCGGCGCCGCCGCCACCGGCGGTCACCGCACCAGCCTTTCCGGTGCTCACTCGGCCGGGTGAGATCTATAACGCGCCGGATAGTCTCTACGATTTCTGGAGCCCGTACCACGGCGGAAGGGTGGCGTCACGCTACGTCCTCTACGAGGACGGGTTCTTCGGGCTGCAGTTCTCCAGTCCCAAAGTCGGCCTGATGGAATACCACGGCCGTTACGTGCGTACAGACTCGTTGATCGCATTTGCGTTTCTCACGGCGCAGGGCCCGCCGTCCGCGACCGGCACACTGCGCGGCGACTCGCTGAGCATCAAATACACTCCTTCGATCTGGGACGACTTCGTCGACGGCGTGTACCTGCACCAGCCTGCGCCGCCGCCACCACCGCCACCGACGCAACCGCCTCCGCCTAACGCGCCGGACCAGATCCATCTGGCTGACGCCAACGGCGTCCCCTTGAGGTGGCTCACGACAGGAAGCCGGCCCGCCTGGTCGCCGGATGGCAAACGGATCGCGTTCTACCGTGACACAAACGTGTACGTTATCAATGCCGACGGCTCCGATGAGGTCAGGCTGTCTCAAGGCGCGTCGCCCTTGTGGTCGCCTAACGGAGAGCAGATCGTCTTCGTCAACGCCCAAGGCATCAGCGTGATGCACGCCGATGGGACCGGCGTGCGCACGTTGCTGCGCCACGGAGTTCTCAATGTTGCCTATGCAGGGGAAGTGGGGATGGACAAGCCAGCCTGGTCACCGGACGGCTCTCGCATCGCGTTCGAACACCTGGGTGACTTTGAGATTCTGCCATCGCAGATCTATGTCATGAACGCAGACGGCTCCAAACCGTTTCGCCTAACGAATACACCCGGCGATCCGCGTCGCTTTGCGGAATCGGATCCGGCTTGGTCACCGGACGGCCTGAGCGTCGTGTTCTGGAGCTACGGTTATGGCATTACGGTCAGCGCTCTGAGCGACCGTATACCGCACGCGCTTTATTCGAACTTCCCGACGGTAGCATACGGCGCGAAACCCACCTGGTCGCCAGACGGGAGCACGATCGCGTTCAACAGCGGACGTCATCTGCCCTCCGGCCGCGCGGTTATGACTATGCGCGCCGGTGGGGGAGACGTGAAGGTGCTCATCTCGGACGCCTACGACGCCGCGTGGTCGCCAGACGGCCAACGCATCGCGTTCGTGAGTACAGCGCGCTAGGCGGGATCGCGGCATCCGCCGACACCGCGCTGCCACCTAACGCCCACGCGTCAACGCACAGGTGTCAACTCGCTAATCGGCGTTAGCGAAACTCTTCGGAACTCCACCTCGGATCCTTCCGACTGCACCGCGATTTGGCCGTGATCGGCTGTTGCATTCGAGCCGTCGTTCACGAGCGTCCCATTGACCCAGACTCGAACCGCTCTGCCGAGCGCTTCGATCACCATCGTGTTCCACTCGCCTAACGGCTTCTCGGAGCCGTCGGTCAGATTGATGATGCGGCGCGCTTTCCCCTCGGTGATCCCCCACTCAGCCTGTGGCCCGCGCCGCTTTTCCATCTCGGGCACCGTGATATCCTCCACGATGCACCAGAAATCGCCCGCATTCCCGGATTCCATCTGCACTTCGATTGATTTGGGGAACATTCCGTAGAGCGCCCGCGGCGTCGACGCGTGCACCAACACGCCGGCGTTGCCCGGTGTGCCAGGGAAGCGATACTCGACCTCGAGGCGGTAGTCGCGGAAGCTGGAGTCGCTGATGAGATGCCCACGCGGCTCACCGAGACTCACGAGCATCCCATTGCGCACCTCGAACGGGCTGCGCAGCCTAACGTTCGAGTCCGCGGCAGGAACGTCGATGTGCCATCCGGCGAGGTCCTTGCCGTTGAATAGCGCTTGCGGTCGAGGCGGCGGAGCCGCGTTAGGCGAACAGTACGTGGCAGCCAGGCAGACAGCCAGGATCGATAATGTCTTCATGAGCATCCACTCAAATCGTGACTCGCAGGACGTCTTCCAAGTACTTCTTGTTGATAATCGCAGACTCCATCGGCGTCCTCGACGCATCCGGTACGGCGTCGAGCTCGACGATCGCCCAGCCACTAAAGTCGACCT
>CBQVAZ010000724.1:0-2243 GCA_967720205.1 uncultured Gemmatimonadaceae bacterium
CCGGCGTACGGCGCACCTCCGGCGGTGATACAGTGCGCTTTGTCGTCCTGCGCGACGCGGCAGGTGGTAACGGCACAGTGGGTAGCGTTACCGACCATGACGACGGCACATACACGGCGACTATCAGCGCAACGCGTGACGGCGTCGTTAGGATCGGCGCGACCGTAAACGGGCGCTCCAAGAGCGCCGCGCTCCCAACGGTGACTGTCCTGCCGATTCCCGTCACGCCGCAAAAATCCACGGTGAGCGTGAGCGCCGATACGATCGAAGCAGGAAAGACGGCCACGTTCACCGTGCTGCTGCTTGATCTGAATGGTAGACCCGTAGCGTCAGCGGCACACCGGGTGCGATTCACCGCGAGTGCAGATGGTTCCAGCGCCGGCACATTCGGTCCGACCGGCGACGCGGGCGAAGGCAAATACACCACGACGTTCACTGCGCTGCACGCGGGGAGTGCTGTTACTGTGGGCGCCACGATAGGCGACAGCACACAGATTCAGATGTTGGACTCGCTCGGTAACTCGCACCTCCCGTTGATCACGGTCACGCCGGGCCCCGCCTCGCCAGACTCATCGCTGCTATTCGCCGAACCCTCATTGGTGAATGTGCGCGACTCGGCAACTGTACGCCTGGTGACGCGCGACTCGTATGGGAATGTCGTTAGGCGTGGCGGTCGGCGCGTGACCTTCGCGCGCGTTGGCGGCGTCGGTGTGAGTGTCGGCCGCATTGGGGCCATCGACGACAGGCAAGACGGCACCTACTCTGCATCATATGTAGCCGATTCCGCCGGCACAGCGGACGCCATTCGCGCGACATTGGACGGGCAGGCGATTACATCGCCTTCACCAACGATCACGGTTGGAGCAGCGTGCACCGCGGGGCCGATCTCTTACGCCGTGTCCGAGCCTACGATCAACGACACGACCCTGGCGCAGCGTCCCGTATCAGCGCTTACGCTGCCATCTGGAGTCACAACGACGATGACGCTACGCGTTAGGGATGCGCAGGGCTGTCCTATCATTCAACCGCACAGCATCGCTTTCTCCGTCGCAGCTGGGACCAGCACAGGTGCGCTCGGCCCGAGCGTTGATCTGCTCGACGGCAGGTATACCACAACCTTCACAGGCGTCAAAGCCGGAAGCGCAGCCACGATCGTCGCGACCATCGATGCTGTGCCGATATCGCGCTCGGTTTCGGTCACGGTCGTCCCGGGCGACGTTTCAACGCGCACGTCACTCGTCACGGCGGCCGCGACAACCGCGTCGCCAGGTGAGAGCGTGCAGCTCACACTTCGAGCTCGCGACGCTGCGGGAAACGATTTGGGTCACGGTGGGCGCGCAGTGACCTTCTTTGTCGTCGGGAATCAACCGAACGGTGTAACCACGCCGGCTGTCGACAAGGGAGATGGAACATACACAGCGACGTATGTGAGCGCGAAAGCGGGGAGCGAACGGATCGTAGCGCTCATCGAAGGAACGCGAGTCGCGCAGTCCGTCATCGTAACTGTCGCGAGTCCCTAGCTGCGTGGGGTGCGTGTCGCCTATCGTTCCGCGCGCACTAATGCGTTCTGGCGACCATGAACAGCACGACAACGCCTTACGACTTCACAAACAGCGTCGCGATCGTCACAGGGGCTGCTCGCGGCCTCGGCCGCGCAGCTGCTGAGCGCTTGTATGAGTTAGGCGCGTCGGTGGCAGTCAACGTGCGCGACAAGGCGCGGGCCGATGAGGTCGCGTCCTCGTTAGGTGAACGCGCTTTTGCCGTTCCAGGCGACGTGTCCTCTAGCGGGGTGCCTGAAGACATCGTCCGGCGCACGCTGGATCGCTTCGGCCGCATCGACATCCTCATTAATAACGCAGCTGTCGCGCGCTCGACGCGCTTCCCTGACCTCTCGGCGGAGGAATTTCGGCAGACCGTCGAGGTCAACCTCACAGCGCCGTTCCTCTTCACGAAGGCCGCACTGCCGACGATGAAGGCGCAGAATTACGGCCGCATCGTCAACATCTCCTCTACCGCAGGTCGCATGGTCTCGACGCTCGGCAGCGCGGCGTACACTGCGTCGAAAACGGGCGTCCTTGGCCTAACGAGGGCGTCGGCCAAAGAGTTGGGCAAATTCGGCATAACAGTCAATGCCATCTGCCCTGGCATGATTGACACCGAGCTGACGCACGAGAATGCGTCGCCCGAGCTGCTCGAGCGCCTCGCGGCCGGCTACCCCGTCCCACGCCTGGGGACGGCGCGTG
>CBQVAZ010000725.1:0-2239 GCA_967720205.1 uncultured Gemmatimonadaceae bacterium
GTCAGGCAATCACTGTCGATCCTGCTGAGCTCAAGTCCATCGCGGGCCGCTATCTCGTCGCGCCCACTCCGTCGGACACGATTCCAGTCGTTATGCGCGTGGACGGCGGCGTGCTCTTTGCCGAGGTGATGCCGCTATCGCCGAAGCCGATCCGATTATACGCGGCCGAGCCCAATCGTTTCTTTACGTTGGAATCCGGCGCCGAGTTCGCGATCGACCGCGATGCGTCGGGTTCAGTAGTTGCGATACGCCTGCTCAACATGGGACAGCCGCTACGGGCCCTACGTCAGCCGTGACCCCTGCTCGGCCTGTTTCTCGGCCGGACCAAAGTCGTCGTGTTGCTATGCGAGAGGAGCGTAGGATCGCCCATATCATAGAGGCGCCGGCACGCGCCGCTGGTTAGGCTATACACCATGCGGCCGGTGCTTTGGTATCTCGTGATGGTTGGACTGCCGGTGGCAGCCATGGTCGGCATTCTGCGCCTTGGTGAGCGTCTCGTGCCGCCCAGGGCCGCGCACGGACAGTATTCCATTGCGTTCGATTCGACGGGTAGCGGGCATTGCGTGTCGGCGCTTGTCGCGGATGAAGAAAGACGGCTCAACATCGCGCAGTCGGGGCCCAAGCTCGACGTGACGTTGGGTGCCGTCGAGCTCTTTGGCAGCGTCGACGGCGAGCGGATTTACGCAGCAGCCCCGACGAAAGACAACGCGTTGCTGCGCGCGGCGAGCTGCCTAACGGTTGACACGATCGCGCTGTCCGCGGCGCTACCAGCCAAGGGAGTGGGCGACACGCACTTGGTCGGCAGTTTCCTCTTTCCTGGCTGCGCTACGTGCCCCTCTGTGCCGTTCAGGGCGACGCGCCTGCCGGATCGCGAGAGAAGCCGCTGATGCCGAGTCCACTGCTGCTGCTGGCGCAGATCGCGATCATCCTGTTGTGCGCGCGCGTGCTCGGTCGCGCGATGCGTCTGATCGGTCAGCCGAAGGTCGTGGGTGAGATGGTCGCCGGGCTGATGCTCGGACCGTCCTTGTTAGGCTGGATCGCTCCGAGTGTTTCGGCAGCGCTGTTTCCCGCCGCGAGCCTTGGCTTCTTGAACGCACTGAGCCAGATCGGATTGTTGTTCTTCATGTTTCTCGTTGGCCTCGAGCTCGACGCGAAGCTCATCCGCGGCCGTGGCCATGCGGTGCTTGTCGCCAGTCACGCGAGCATCGTCGCGCCATTCTTTCTCGGTGTCTGTCTCGCGCTCTATCTCTATCCGCGCCTCTCTGATGACGGTGTGACCTTCACCGGGTTCGCGCTGTTCATGGGGGCGGCGATGAGCGTGACTGCCTTTCCAGTGCTCGCTCGCATCCTTCAGGAGCGTGGACTGACGAAAACGCGCCTCGGCGCCGTTGCCATTGCGTGCGCGGCTGTGGATGACGTGTCGGCGTGGTGCATCCTCGCCGGGGTAGTGCTCATTGTGCGCAGTGCCGAAGCGACGATTCCGATTCCGCTCATGATCGGCGGGTCCGTACTCTTTGTGCTCGTTATGCTGACCGTGGTGCGCCGAGCGCTGGGCCGGCTCGAAGTCACGTATGAAAGTTGGGGCGGAAAATTGTCGCAGGATCGGATCGCAGCAGTTGTCTTTCTCGTGCTCGCCAGCGGATGGATTACCGAGCGCCTGGGCGTGCACGCCGTCTTCGGCGCGTTCCTCGCCGGGGCTGTGATGCCGAAAGGCGAGGCGTTCGTGCGCGAGTTTCGCGCCAGGTTCGAAGACGTCATGGTCGTTCTTTTCTTGCCGATCTTCTTTGCGTTTACGGGCCTGCGCACAAGCGTTGCGCTCATCGGCGGCGACATGTGGCTGTACATGGCGCTCATTCTGCTCGTCGCCGTCGCCGGCAAGATGGCCGGCTGCGCCTTTGCCGCGCGCGCGAGCGGGATGTCGTGGCGCGAGTCCTGGGCGTTAGGCACGCTCATGAACACGCGCGGCCTCATGGCCTTCGTGATTCTCAATGTCGGCTACGATATCGGCGTGATCTCCCCTGCTCTTTTCGCCATGATGGTCTTGATGGCGCTCGCGACGACATTCATGACGACGCCGGTGCTGGAGTGGGTGTATCCGGAGCGCGTGCGGGCGGCCCTTGACGCCCCCGTGAAGCCAGAGCTCGTCGCAGCAGCAGGCGGCCGGCGCTGAGGCGCCATTCGGCTTGCCTCGGCTGGGTCACAGAGCGAACGTGCTATCAATCCCGCGGCGGACCCGAGG
>CBQVAZ010000726.1:0-2232 GCA_967720205.1 uncultured Gemmatimonadaceae bacterium
CTGAACTACAGCTACACGACGTCCAAGGACAGCAAATTCGGCGTGTACGCGGCTGACTTCACCGGAAACAGGACGATCAACGTCGTTCTCACACAAAAAATAGATGGTGTCGAGTATCCGATCACGAGCCTGGGGCCGTTAGGCAGCGCGATGTACCAGCTCACGCTGCGCTTTCCGACGTATGGTGCGTTTGCAAACGTGTCAATGCGTGATGCGTTCGGCGCAGCGGCGTTGAAACAGGCGCTGCATTACGAGACCGATACGTTCGCCAGCGTCTACTTGCACAACACCGGGAACGGAACGTTCGAGCCGTTCGCCTTGCCGAATCTGGCGCAGATCGCCCCGATCAAAGCGATCGTACCTAACGACGTGGACGGCGACGGCCATCTCGACCTGCTCGTCGCCGGGAACCTTTACGATGCGGAGCCGAACACGGCGCGGGCGGATGCAGGCAATGGACTGTGGCTCAAGGGTGACGGGAAGGGGCATTTCACTCCAGTCTCTCCGCGTGAGAGCGGTTTCCTCGCTCCTCTAAACGCTCAAGGCCTGGCGCTCGTCAGAACTCCGACGGGCCAGGCCCTGATTGTCGCGAATACTAACGACTCACTACAAGCGTTTACGATCAAGCGCCGTTAGGCGCACCACTTTACCACCCCGGATTCTGCTTCAGCCGCTCCGCACCAGAGACCTTGCTCAATTCGATCTGAATTGCAGGGATCGGATAGTAGCGATGCCGAGTTGCAAAGGGTTCGGCAGCTGCCAGGTACAGTCTCCGCGACTTCTCGGCTGCGAGGTACGTGTTGAGTGTCGCCTCGGCGATTCCCCAGCGCTGCAGGTCAAAGAAGCGCTGTCCTTCCATCGCCAGCTCGACCCTGCGCTCATAACGCACGCGTGTTCTGGCATCGGCCTGACTCGTCCACGGAGCGTTGTACTGCCCGATCCTGTAGTTCGCCCACGTGATTCTCGAGTCGTTGATGGGTACTGCGATCGTCGCGCGATCACTGCCGGGGCCTTGAGCTGTCTGTGACGCACGCGCTCTGATCAGGTTCACGATCGTGCGCGCGTTTTCCAGGACGCCGGCTTCTACTTCAGCTTCCGCCAGTAACAACAACACGTCAGCATAGCGTAAGAGGTGCATGTTGACGGAGTTCAGCTGAACCGGAACCCAACCAACTGAGCTGGACGCGCCGCTGGATTTCTCGTGCACGTTCTTTTTGGGGCTGTAGGGACCACCGTATGCAGGCGCTCTAATCCAACCAGCTGCGTGGGCTCCCCAGTCTTTGTATGGCACACCGTCTCGACCCACCGTCCAATCCAGACGAGGATCGACAGGCGTCAATGTGGCTGACGTCAGGTTGGTGTTGCGCGCGTTCCAGTTTGGATCCGTCAGAGCCAACGGCAGGCCCTGCGCGTCAACCGCGAAGAAGTTGACGAGGTTCTGGGACGGCTGATGGAAGCCGCAACATGCTTCCAGCGTGCTGCCGCCATGGGGGAAGTTGAGACGTTCGCCATAGTTGGAGTCGTTCCCGTTAGGCTCTCCATCATTCACGGAGGCCTGATACGCGAATACCGTCTCTTTCCCGTTTTCCAGATCCTTGAATCCTGTCCAGACTTTGTCGAAGCTCGATTCCAGCGCGTACGGTCCGTTCGCTCTCACGTCGCGCAGAAGCGTTAGAGCGGCAGGGTATTGGCCTGCGTAGACCAGAACACGGCCCTTGTACGCTTTCGCCGTCCACTGATTTACGCGTCCGGTCTGACCGTTGCGCGATATCGTGGGGAGTTTCGCAATGGCTGCGTCCAGATCTTTGAGGATCTCGGCTACGGCTTCCGCAGGTGTCGAATTCGCTTTACGGAAGTCGGTGTCGGTCTCCTTGTAGACCGGGATGTTGCCCCACATGCGCCACGCTTCGAACGTGTAATGCGCGCGCAGGAACAGCGCTTCTCCTTCGATGCCGGCGGCGTCAGCGGCAGGGACTTCGCCTGGTTTCGCTGCCACTACTTGTTTGAGCAGACGCAGCGTCGCATTGCTACGAACTACGCCTTCGTACGCGCCGCGCCACTTCTCGTTCAGGTAGGTCTCGGCGTCAGCGGTGGCCCAATGATATGCCTCGATGTCATTGATAAATGGCTGGTCGCTCGCCTCGGAGCCTTTGTAGGCGTCGTCGCTGGCGACACTCCCCCAGACCCAGTTGCTCGCGGAATTACCCCAATTGCCGCCAACACCATTGTTCC
>CBQVAZ010000727.1:0-2231 GCA_967720205.1 uncultured Gemmatimonadaceae bacterium
GTTGAGCCCGACACCCACCGCGAACAAGAGCACGCCCCAGGCCATGAGCTGCCGCGATACGAGCCCATCGAGCAAGTGCCGAAGCCGGCCAGCGGGCTGGAACTCTTCGTGGATCAGCGACACGGCTTGCTGCGCGAGCAATCCGACGAGAATGAGGTTCACAGCCGCGGTGATCGCCACCACGACAGCGGAGAGACGATAGAACATCCACTCCTGGATGTTGCGCGCGCTGATATAGTGCACGAGCGGTGAGAGACCGTAGCCGAATGCGAGCAGGAGCAACAGGGCGCCGGCGACGCCGAAGAAGCGCAGCGGACGATAGCTGAGCGCCGTTTCGAGGATGATCTTGAGGAAGCGAATGCCGTCACGCGCAACACTCAACTTCGATTCACCGACTCGCTCCGAGTAGCGCATCGGCACTTCGACGATGCTGAGCGCCGGGTCGAAGAGCGCGATGCTGCTCATGGCCGGCGTGAAGTGCATCCCGTCGGGGAGCGGATACAGGCGACGAAGCGCCGATCGTCGCATAACGCGCATCCCGCTCGCGCTATCTGTGACGCTTTGCGCGCCTGACACTCTGAGCAGGCCCGCGTACAGCCGATTGCCGACTCGGCGGATGCGTGGCATCTCGCTTCCAGGCCCCAGCCGCGCACCGATCGCCACGTCGGCGTCGTGCTCCTCGATGGCGCGACAAAGATCGCCGAAGAAGAGTGGATCGCAGGTGCCATCGGCATCAAGGAAGGCGAGGAGATCGCCCGTGGCGTTGTTGAATCCGAGTTTGATCGCCGCGCCATAGCCCCGGTTCTTCTCGTAAGCAATGAGTCGTATCTCGTCGTACCCTCGCGCGATTTCGGCGGTGCGATCGCTCGAGCCGTCGCTGACGACAATGATGTCGACCGCTGAGAGGTTCGCCGCTCTGCAAATGCTCTCCCGCGCCGCCAGCGTCCGCTCGATGATGGCCGCGATCGCATCTTCCTCGTTGTAAGCGGGAATGACGACGGATAACGCAGGGCGACGTTGCGTACGTTCGTACTCAGGCGATACGCGACTCGCGTTAGGTGCTATGGTTGTCATCGTTGTAGCAGCTCGGATGTTGTTGGCTCAGCGGCCGGACGCAGCGGCGAATGCGTCGAATCGGTGTCGACGTCGAGCCGCCACGCGGCGCGGTCTCGAAAGTGTTCGATGAGCAGACTGTCTTTTGTTGGGCTCAGTGATCGCGCCCAAATCACCGGCGCTGTGGTGAGATTCGCACGATTGTGCACCCACTCGTTATGGAAGCTGTGTTTGGGGCCATAGCTCACGATGACGAGGTGGTGGCCACCCTGTCGCTCGAGCGCACGCTCGATCGAATAGCGTTGCACGGGCCATTGCGAAGCTCGCCGCGATCGGGCCGCGTACGAGTTCAGCGTCGTCCCGATTGCGCTGGCCGCTGTCGTGGCGAATACCAACCAAAGGATGCTCAGCCCAACGCGGCGCGGTTTCAGCAAAGCGAGGCGCCTGGCCCCATTTGTCAGGAGAATCGCCCAGGGTGCGATGACGGGGGCGATGTAGTGCGGCCAATACCACGTTACTAAGAAGGAGCCGATCAGCACGAGCCCCGCGCCAGCCAATGGCATCGCAAGCGTACGCCATGCATTTCCGATCACGCCAAGGAGAACGAGGACGAGAATCATTCCTGGAGCCAGAAAGCGGTGGATCCGTATGACGCGACCGACCTGTGCGCGCAGAAACATGAGCCGCGAGCTCATGGCCCTCTGAGCCACCGGATCGGCATAGAAACGCCGCATCTCCGGATTCGAATACTCGATCGTGCGCACGGCACTGCGCGGGGTGAACACGAAGAGCGGCACGCGGCCGTATTGCGCTTCGTACTCCGCGTACGGTATGCGCAGCGGGTTGCCCGTCACTCGCGCGTTGTAGTAGAGCGCGAATCCGCCGACGGCGACGATCACGACAGCCAACGGCGCGAAAACATGCGTCATGCGCCAGGCATGCGTGGAGCTTGGGTCGCGCAGGAGCCAGGAGCCGACACTCACGATAGGCGGAATTGAAACGAGCAACCCTTCGAAAGGCCGGCTGAGCGCCAGTATCCCTAAGCCTAACGCAAACAGAATGGCCGAAAGGGCGCTTGGGGTGCGCGTTAGGCGACGCGCAGCACCGTACACTAGTGCCGCGCCGATCGCGGCAACAGTCCCACCCCAGAAAGTCGCGAACCAGTAGCCGTCGCGGAT
>CBQVAZ010000728.1:0-2229 GCA_967720205.1 uncultured Gemmatimonadaceae bacterium
TCAGCGTACGCACCTTCACCGGGTCCTTCTCCGTCGAATCGCGCACACGCTTGTTGCACGCCTCGTCGGGGCACTGCGGGTACACGTCCGAGACGTACGCTACGCGCTTCCCGTCCGCCGAGATTATGAGCGGTGGTTGCACGCCGCCCGAGAGCGATGTGACTGCGCGAATGCTCTTCCCTTCTCCATCGGCCACGTACACCTGCGGCGCACCGTCCCTTGTCGAGATGAACGCCACGCGCTTGCCGTCGGCCGACCAGCGCGCGGTGTTCTCGCTCTTTTCGCCGCCAATGAAGAGTGAAGGCGGCGCAGAGCCGTCGGCGGGCACCGAATAGATGTCGGCGTTGCGCTTGCCCGTCGCGACCACGGTCGTGGTGCGCGTGTAGAGGACTGTCTTCCCGTCGGGCGAGAGCTGCGGGTCGGCGATGCGCACGGCGCCGAGGAGGTCGTCGAGGACGAACGGGCGGGCGGACTGTGCGCGTGTCGAGGTCGGCACCGCGAGCAGGGCGCTGATGGGGAGGGCGGCGAGGAGGAGTGATTGCTTCATGAGGCGGGTATAGCAGTCAGTTAGGCGAGATCGAATTCAATGCTAACCCCAGGCGGTGCAGGGCGTCACCGAGCACGCGCGATAGACCCGATCACTTCAGAGCGTCGGCAGCGTCATGGGTTAAGACGCAGGAGCGTTAAACAGGACCCTATTCACGGGCGTTAAGGTCGTCAACGGCGTTAAACAGTTTGGCGCACTTGACGATCTTTACGCTCTCGCGTTAGGCACCGCGTAACGTGTTTGCTTCTTAACTCATGCCGCGGTCGACGCCGTGTCGCTACGCGCGCGATATCAGTCTGTTGCCCTTGATATTGGTGAAGGTCTTTCTCCAACTTGCTCAGCACCACCGCGGCCTCGCCGCACCAGCCGGGAGACACCGTGACAAAGGACGTCTACTCGCGCCGAGAGTTCGTCGGTATCGGCGCCGCCGCCGCCGGCGCGTCGTTCGCCGGGCAGGTCCTGCCGCCTAACGCGGAAGCGTTCCTCTCCCGCAAGCCGGTGGCGCCGAGCGACCGCGTGCGATTCGGGATGATCGGCGTCGGCATGCAGGGTTCCGGGCTGCTCGGCGACTCGATCAAGCTGCCCGACGTCGAGTGTGCCGCCGCCTGCGATCTGTACGACGGACGGCACGTCCTGGCGCGCGAGATCGTGCGCGCCGACCTCCCCGTCACGCGTCGCTATCAAGAGCTCCTTTCCAACAAGGACATCGATTGCATCGTCGCCGCGGTCCCCGACCACTGGCACCGCCAGATCGTCGTCGACGCCGTGAGCGCGGGGAAGGACATCTATTGTGAGAAGCCGATGTCACACAGCGCCGCCGACGGTGTGGCGATGGTCGACGCGGCGAAGAAGTCCGGACGCATCGTGCAGATCGGCTCGCAGCGCGTCAGCTCGGCGATCGTCCACAAGGCGAGAGAGCTCATCTCGCAAGGAATGCTCGGCGACCTAACGATGGTCGAAGGGTGGCTCGGCCGGAACGATCCGACCGGCGCCTGGCAGTATCCGCCGCCGCCGGACCTGTCACCGCAGAACCTCGACTGGGTGACGTGGCAGGGCGACGTGCCGAAGGTCGCGTTCAATCCGAACATCTTCGCGCGATGGCGCTGCTGGAAGGAGTACGGGACGGGCGTGGCTGGCGACCTGCTTGTGCACTTGATCAGCGGCATGATGGTCATGCTCGACATCAAGGATCCGCCCAGACGCGTCATGGCGATGGGGGGCATTCGTCGCTGGAAGGACGGTCGCAACATGCCGGACGTGCACGCGGCGCTGTACGACTACGGCGGTCTCCCTGTCTACATGCGGCTCAATCAAGGCACCGAGATGCCGGAGATGTATCGGATCCAGGGAGCGAAGGGCGTCATCGAGCTGTCAGGCTCGAGCCTAACGTTCACGCCGCAGAGCGGACGCGACACGTATCCGAGCTACTACACCGGGAGCTATCCGCGGGCGATGCGCGAAGCGTACGAGAAGGAGTGGCACGAGAAGAACGACCCGAAGCTCGGACAGGGCACGATGGCTCAGGGCGTGACGTTCCGCGGCATGGACTTCGACGACACGCGCATTCACCTGTGGACCTTCTTCGATGCGGTGCGGACGCGAAAGCCGGTGGTCGAGGACGCGGTCTTCGGCCATCACGCGGCGCTCGCCTGTCACATGGCGAACGAGTCGTACTTCAGAAG
>CBQVAZ010000729.1:0-2229 GCA_967720205.1 uncultured Gemmatimonadaceae bacterium
GGCGTTCGTCCAGTCGGCGTCCGGCTGTGAGCGCGAGCGGATGCGCGGGGATCACGTGCCCGGCGCGAAGGTAGCGCCGCAACGCGTCGCTAATAGCGCCCTCCGCGTTCCTCGAAATGCGTCGCCTTCCCGAGCGTGCGACCGCCGCAGAGCACCCATTCGGCAACCCACTCGATGAGCGTCGCCGTGCTCACGCTCGGTGGGCCGAATAGTTCCTGCGCGCGAGTCGTGGAGCTGAGCAGCGCGTCTGGGGCTTCGCGCCCGACGAATTCAGGGTCGCGACGCAGCAAGCGGCCGAGCTCCAGCGCCGCGGCGCGGACCGATAGCGCGTCACTTCCCGTGATATTGACGACGAACGGCGGCGAGGCGGCGAGCGGCAGCGCCTGAATCGCCTGCGCGTTCGCATCGCCCTGCCAGATCACGTTCACGTAACC
Source organism: uncultured Gemmatimonadaceae bacterium (assembly GCA_967720205.1). Classification (GTDB taxonomy): domain Bacteria; phylum Gemmatimonadota; class Gemmatimonadetes; order Gemmatimonadales; family Gemmatimonadaceae; genus DASYRX01. The sequence goes on from CBQVAZ010000729.1 coordinate 435, forward strand.
CATGCTGACGTCGATCGGCTCGCCGGCCGCGATGCGCTGCGCGATATCGACGAGAACGCCGTAGCGCAGATCGACGGCGTAGTTGAGCCTAACGAGACTTAGCTTCGTCCCCTCCGTGCGGCTGGCGTTTTCGAGTACGCGCTCGCGGGCCACGCACGCCCAGGCGTACTCGCCTTGCGGGCTCAGCGCATCGTCTTCGTGCGAGCCGCCACGTTGCACGGGGCCGAGCGGATAGACGTTGCCCGTGGAGAAAGCGACGATACGCGCGTCGCGGAAGCGAGCGGCGACGAACGCGGGAATGGCGGCGTTCGTTCCCCAGGTGCGCCATGGCTCGTCGCTCGTTCCGAACTTGTAACCGGCCATGAAGATGACGTTAGGCGCGTCCGGCAGCGCGCCGAGAGCCGCTGGGTCGCTCAGGTTCGCGTGCTGCACCACGACGCCGTTGGCGGCGAGTCCCGCGGCGACGCTCGGTTCGCTGTAACGCGATACGGCGATGATCTGGCACTTGCTCGCTGCCGCATCAGCGGCTCGGCGCAGCATGCGCGCGAGCGACGGCCCCATCTTCCCGCCGGCGCCTAACACGAGGATGTCGCCGGGGCACGCAGCCACTGCGCGGATCACGCCGTCGCTAGGCGCCGAGAGTCGTTCCTCGAGGTCGGCCTCATCGAGCGGTGTCCTATCATTCCGAGCGTATGGCGTCGGAGTATTCCGCACCTTGTCGTTCGTTGTGTTAGGGCGCAGCCGGCGGCGGCGGCGGCGGTGGTTCTGGAATGACCCATGATCCGTCGAAGCCGCACGTCTTATGCGTGCCGTCGCAGATCGGTTTGGTCTTGGACTCCCCGCAGCGACAGAGCGAGATGGCTTTGCCGGGTGCGATCTGCAGCTCGCGACCGTTCACATCGACGATGCGCACGTTGGGTGCATCTTCGACGGAGATTTTGTACGGCCCGTTGTCGCGCACCAGAATCGTGATGACGCTCATCGTTCCTCGAAAATGAAATGAGCCGGCGCTCGGACGTTAGTCGCTTCGCCGTCCACAAAAGCGAGAGCGCAGACTAACGCAGATAAGAGCCAAGACGAACGCGGAAACTGCGGTTTGTTGAAGAAAGCTGCCGACTCCGCGTTTGTCCGGGTCGTTGTCGGCGTTGGTCCGCGCTGCCGCTTCTCATTCGGCAGAGCAGTCGCCGTTGACGAGCCGTTAAATAAGCGTTTAATTAGGGGACGTGACCGCGCCTTCTGTCTCGAAATCCCTGGGACCCTCGGCCTCATCGGCTGAGGCGATCCTCGACGCAGCAGAACAGCTCTTCTCGGCGCATGGCTACAACGCAGTATCGATCAAGGAAATCGCGACAAAAGCCGGCGTTAACGTGGCTTTGATCTACTACTATCACGACAGTAAAGAAGCACTATACCGTCATGTCATCGAGCGATTCGTCGGGGAGCTTGTCCGAAGAGTCAGTGCGCGCCTGGACGCCGCGCCGGACGCCGAACAAGCCATCCGATCGGTCACCCGCGCGCAGTTCGAGATGCTCAGTTCCAAGCCTCACTTCCCGAAGCTCATCGTGCGTGAGCTTGTCGACTACCAAGCCTCCCACGCCGTCGGCGTCCTCCGAGAGCTCGGCGCCACGCTCTTTCGGCGGCTCGCCGGAATCATTCGTGAAGGTCAGGCCCGTGGGACGTTTCGCGGCGACCTGGATCCCAACTTCGCCGCGTTCTCCACGATCGCGCAGCTGCCGTACTTCTACATCGCGAGGCCGGCGCTCGGCGTGCTCGCGTTAGGCGAAGGGCAGCACTT
>CBQVAZ010000730.1:0-2219 GCA_967720205.1 uncultured Gemmatimonadaceae bacterium
GCCCTGGGCAGTCGACGTGCGCGTAGTGACGCTTCTGCGTCTCATATTCCACGTGGGACGTGGCAATCGTTAGGATTTTGGTCGCGTCGCGCCGCCCCTGCGACTCCGAAGCTTTCGCCACTTCGTCGTAGGAGATGTACTTCGTCCCCCACCCCTTGTCCGCTGACACTTTCGTCAGCGCGGCGGTGAGCGTGGTCTTCCCGTGGTCGATGTGCCCGATCGTACCCACGTTCACGTGCGGCTTTGTGCGCGCGAATTTTGCCTTTGCCATGATTCGATTCCCGGTTGAGCGTTAGGCTCCGTGCAGGGTTATCCTTTGCTCTTGCTGATGACTTCTTCGGCCTTGCTTTTTGGTACGTCCTCGTAGTGCGCAAACTCCATCGAGTAGACTGCGCGCCCTTGCGACATGGAGCGCAGCTTCGTCGAATAACCGAACATCTCCGCGAGCGGCACAGTCGCCGCGATGACCTGCGCTTCGCCGCGCTGCATCATGCCGCCGATCTTGCCGCGGCGAGCGGAGAGATCGCCTAACACGTCGCCCATGTACTGCTCCGGAACGACGACTTCGACGCTCATCATCGGCTCGAGCAGCACCGGATTGGCCTTGCGTGCAGCCTCTTTGAGCGCCATCGACCCGGCGATCTTGAACGCCATTTCGCTGGAGTCGACCTCGTGATACGAGCCGTACACGAGCTCCACTCGTACATCTACCATCGGGTAGCCCGCGAGCACTCCGTTTTCGAGTGCTTCCTTCACCCCCTGCTCGACAGGGCCAATGTATTCACGCGGCACAACGCCGCCCACAATCTTGTCCTCGAAGTGAAATCCGCTACCCGCCGGCAGTGGCTCCAGGTTGATGACCACGTGGCCATACTGACCCTTACCGCCTGACTGGCGGATGAACTTCCCTTCGACCTTCTCGATGCGCGCGCGCACAGTCTCGCGGTAGGCAACCTGCGGGCGGCCAACGTTCGCGTCGACTTTGAACTCGCGCATCATCCGGTCGACGATGATCTCGAGATGCAACTCACCCATGCCGGAGATGATCGTCTGCCCAGTCTCCGCGTCGGTGTGCACGCGGAAGGTGGGATCTTCTTCGGCCAGCTTGTTGAGCGCGATCGAAAGCTTGTCCTGATCGGCTTTCGTCTTGGGCTCGATCGCCACGTCGATGACGGGCGCTGGAAAGCGCATCGCCTCGAGGATGATCGGCTTGTCGTCGTCGCACAGCGTGTCGCCCGTGCGGGTGTCCTTGAGACCGATTGCCGCGGCGATGTCGCCCGCGCGCACTTCCTCGATCTCCTCACGCTTGTTCGCATGCATCTGCAGCAGGCGACCGATGCGTTCGCGCTTGTCTTTGGTCGAGTTGTACACGTACGACCCTGACGCCAAGACGCCGGAATAGACGCGGAAGTACGTGAGTTTTCCGACGAACGGGTCCGTCATGATCTTGAACGCCAATGCCGCGAACGGCGTCTCGTCGGAGACTTCCCGCGTCTCGAACGTTTCGTCGTGATGCGGGAGATGCCCTTCGATCGGCGGTACGTCGAGCGGCGTCGGGAGATAATCGATCACGGCGTCAAGCAGCGCCTGCACGCCCTTGTTCTTGAAGGACGCGCCGACGAGCACCGGGACGAGCTTCATCTTGATCGTGGCCGCACGAATCGCGTGACGGATCTCGTCAGGCGTGAGCTCCTCGCCCGCCAGGTACTTGGGGAGCAGATCATCGTCGTGCTCGATCGCGGCGTCGACGAGCGTGTGGCGCGCGGCTTCGACCTTGTCGGTCATGTCGGCCGGCACGTCGGTAATCTCGAACGTCCGGCCTAACGACTCTTCGTTGAAGATGTACTGCTTGCGCTCGATGATGTCGATGTGGCCCGTATACAGCTCGCCGGCGCCGACCGGCAGCTGGACCGGATGCGCGTAGCGCGTGAGGCGATCGCGGATCATCTCCATGCAGCGATCGAAGTTCGCGCCGACGCGATCCATCTTGTTGCAGAAGATCATGCGCGGCACGCGATAGCGATCTGCCTGACGCCACACGGTCTCGGTCTGCGGCTCGACGCCGGCGACCGAATCGAGCAGCGTGACAGCGCCGTCGAGCACGCGCAGCGAGCGCTCGACTTCGACGGTGAAGTCGACGTGACCAGGCGTGTCGATGATGTTCACGCGGAACTCGTCGCCGGTGCCATTCTCGAGCGCGGCTCCGTGGCGGCGCCAGA
>CBQVAZ010000731.1:0-2218 GCA_967720205.1 uncultured Gemmatimonadaceae bacterium
AGCGCACGGTGCGAGCCCAGTCGCGCGCGCTGTTAGGCGGCGATCTGTCCGTGTCGTCGAATCGCATCATCCCGGCCAAGACGGACTCACTCTTCGATTCACTTGCGGCCGCCGGCTTCGGCGTCGCTCGCGTGACGGCCTTCGGCTCGATGGCGCTTTCGCCGCGCTCGGGTGGAACGCGTTTCTCGCAAGTGCGGGCTGTGACGCCGAACTGGCCGCTTTATGGCGAAGTCACCACGCGCCCGCCTGTATCACTGGACACGTTGCACCACGGCCGCGTAGCGCTCGTCGACACGACGTTGCTCGTCGCGATCAACGCGCAGATCGGCGATAGCATTCAGCTTGGATATACGCACTTCCTCGTCGCTGGCACCTTAGCGAAGGTTCCCGGTGAGCCGGACATCGCAGCAGCGATAGGACCGCGCGTCCTTATCGGCAGCGAATACGCGCAAGCAACGGGGCTGCTCGTCTTCGGCAGTCGCGGCGATTACGACGTGTTCGTCAAGGCCCGCAGTGATGGCGACGCCCCTGCCCTGCTCAAGATCCAGCAGCGGCTGCGTGACCAGCAGCTGCGCGCTCGCACCGTGGCGCAGAGCGAATCGCGCATGAGCGATTCGATCAATGAGTTGTCGAGCTTCCTGGGCATCGTGGGGATCGTCGCGCTTTTGTTAGGCGGCATCGGCGTGGCGAGCGGAGTGCACGCGTGGGTGGTCCGCAAGATCGACATAGTAGCCGTGCTGCGTTGCCTGGGAGCTACGGGACCACAAGTACTGCTGATGTACAGCGCCCAGGCGGCGCTGATGGGATTGCTGGGAGCGGCGGTGGGCGCCGCCCTCGGCGTATTCGTACAGTTCCTGCTGCCCAGCGCAATCGGCGGCTTCATGCCTGTCGACGTGAGACCGCAGCTGGAATGGCTCGCCATCGCCAAGGGAATGGCGTTAGGCTTGTGGATCGCGCTGGCGTTTGCGCTGCACCCGCTCATCACGTTGCGCCGCGTCTCGCCATTGCAGGCGTTGCGGCGCGACGCGGATCCGGTGCCGATCCGCCGCGGTTGGCGCGACCCGTATCGTTTGGCTGTGAATCTTCTCCTCGTCGCGACAGTGCTGGCCGTGGCCGGCACACGCTCAGAGACGTGGACGGACACGTTCGGCGTGAGTTTAGGGATAGCCGCTGTACTCGCGGTTCTCATCGCGAGCGCAAGCGCGTTGTCCTGGGTCGCGCGTCGCACGCTCAGGGCGGGTTGGCCGTACGTCATGCGTCAGGGCGTCGCGAATCTTTACAGGCCGGCGAATCAAACCCGCGCCGTCGTCCTCAGCCTCGGGTTCGGCTCATTCCTGCTGAGCACACTGTACCTGGTGCAGTCGAACTTGTTAGGCGACCTGCGACGTCTCAGCGCCGAGTCGCGCGGCAATCTCATTTTGTTCGACGTGCAGGCGGATCAGGTTGCCGGCGTGGACTCCATTGTCCGCGCCACAACGACGCCGATCATCCAGCGAACGCCGATCGTGACGATGCGTGTGAGCTCGATCAATGGCCGCGACGTCGCCGCGCTCCAGAACGACAGCACGCTGCGCGACAGTCGCTGGGCCATACGGCGCGAGTATCGCTCGACGTACCGCGACACCGTGGCCCCTGCGGAGAGCGTGGAAACGGGCGCGTGGTTCAACCGCAACGACAACCGCAATGAGGTGTCGCTCGAGCACGAGATCGCGCAAGAACTGCGCGTCAAGCTGGGGGATCGCATCACGTGGGACGTGCAAGGCGTGAGGATCGAGACGACTGTGACGAGCATTCGCGGCGTCAATTGGAGTCGCTTCGAGCCAAACTTTTTCGCCGTCTTCGAGCCGTCAGCGCTGGAAGGCGCTCCACAAACCTATGTCTTCCTCGCGAATTCCAGCGACGAGCGACACAGCGCGGTGCTGCAGCGGGATGTCGTTAGGCGCTACCCGAACGTAGCAATAGTGGATCTGACCCTGATCCGCCAAACCGTCGGTGAGATCACGCGGCGTGCTACGGTTGCGATTCGTTTCCTGGCGATCTTCAGTTTGGCCATGGGCATCCCGGTGCTGTTCTCGGCGGTCGCTGCAACGCGCCGCGAGCGGCTGCGCGAAGGTGTGCTGCTCAAGACGCTTGGCGCGACGCGGCAGCAGATCGGTCGGATCATGTTCGCGGAATATGCGCTCCTTGGCTTGTTAGGCAGCCTGACCGGCATGCTGCT
>CBQVAZ010000732.1:0-2217 GCA_967720205.1 uncultured Gemmatimonadaceae bacterium
TTCGGTCTTCCGCTCGAAGCAGTCGCCGTCATCCTCGGCGTCGACGCGTTGATGGACATGGCGCGCACGACTGTCAATCTCGTTGGCAATTGCTTAGCGACAGTCGTTATGGCGCGGTGGGAAGGGGAATTCGATGACGCGAAAGCGCAGCAAGTGCCGGAGGCAAAAGCGGCGTAGCAGAGCGCTACTGCGCGCGAGGCACTGCGAGGGCCGTATAGTGGCTCGGGTCGAGACCAACGCGTCGCAGTAACGCCGCGAAGCGTGGGCTTTGCCTAACGAGGTCGTACATTGGCTCATACAGCGACAGGTTGCTGGGCCACATCTCGCGCGTGTCCAGGGCGCGCTCGAGAGCATCGAGCGCCCGTGATGAGTCGCGGAGACCGAGATAGGCAAACGCGAGAGTGGTTTCTGCGCCCCAAGGGCGTCGAGGCATCGATTCGATGTCGCGCACGAGGCGCCTCGCCACTCCCGGGTCGCCCGTTGCTGCGAACAGGTGCGCCACGATTCCCGGCCAGATGAATGGAAGCGCCGGATTGATTCGAGCTGCCAGCTTCTGCGCATCCTGCAACTGCCCCGCGACAAGCAGCGTGTTGGCGGAATTGGTGAGGGCCAATGGGTTCACGGAGTCGAGCTCCATGGCGCGTCGCGCTTCGACCAAGGCGGCGTCGAGCCTCCCAGTGAAGCGCAACGTGTTGACAACCCATCCCGCGTTGACGGCAGAATACGGATCCAGGACTTTGGCGCGCTGGGCTTCGGCGAGAGCATCTTCGGGTCGCCCCACATACGTTAGGAAGCGCGCGTAGTGCATGTGCGCGGCCGCATCGTTAGGGTCCAGCGCGATCGCGCGGCGATGCTCTTCCTCGGCTCGTTGCCACTGAAACGAGTGTTGATAGGCGAGCGCCATCGATGTGTGCGCTTCGGCCAGCGTGCTGTCGAGCGAGAGAGCACGTCTCGCTGCCGCCATAACCTGGTCGAACACGCTGTCTGGTGATACGGCTGCGAAGTATGGGAACAACTCGAGAGCTGCGCTCAAGCCGGAGTAGGCGCGGGCGAAGCCACTGTCCTTCGCAATCGCCTGGCGGAAGTTCTCCGCGGCTAGACGGATTCCGGCGCCGCGGCGGCGGAGATTGAACTGGCCGCGCAGGTATAGATCGAGCGCTTCCACGTTGGCCGTTCCACGCGTCACGTTAGGCGCCGAAGCGCTGCTGCCAGCTTGGGCCAGCTGCAGTTGCAACGCGCTCACAATCGCCGTGGCCATCTCGTCCTGGAGCGCGAATACATCTGCGACCTGTTTCTGGTATTGCTCACTCCAGAGAATGGAACCATCCGCCGTGCGCGTGAGCTGGACATTGATTCGGAGCTGGTCGCGTGAACGGCGCACGGTGCCGCCGAGGAGCGCATCGACAGAAAGTGTCCGTCCGACTTCCTTGGGATCGACATCGCGCCCGCCCGACCGGAACGACGAGTTGCGCGCCACCACACGTAGCCCGCGAACTTTTGATAACGCCGTCGCGAGTTCTTCAGCCATTCCGTCAGCGAAATACTTGTCGCCAGTGTCCGCGCTGACGTTTGCGAATGGAAGCACCGCGACGGAGCGTGGCACGCTCGGCGCGGCATTCGCCGTGCTCGCGCGACGACGCTGAATCAGCACGACGGCGGCAATAGCGACGAGCAAGAGACCGAGCGCCGGGACGATGCGTCGCCACGCACGACTCGAAACGGCGCGAACTCCGGTCAAGGACGCGTTGGATCGTGAAATCACCGCGTCCAGTGCGTGAACGATCTCGCGAGCGGACTGCGGGCGTTCGCCTGGGTTCTTCTGCAGGCACTGCATCACCAGGGCTGCCAGCGCCGGCGGACAGTCCGGACACTTCGACTGCAGCGCCGGCGGTTGCTCGGCGAGGTGCGCGGCGAGCGTTTGGTGCATGGGCCGCGCGCCGAACGGGGGCGCACCAGCCAGCAGCTCGTAGGCGAGACAACCGAATGAATAGATGTCCGCGCGCGCGTCGGTCGCTGGGTCGCCGCTGGCTTGCTCCGGCGCCATGTATGCCGGGGTGCCTAACGTGGTGCCGACACCGGTCAGCGTTGGGTTGCCACCTTCGCTGCGCGCCGCCGAGATTGCCTTCGCGATACCGAAGTCGGTGACGACGGCGACCTCGCCGGCGAGCAGCACATTATCCGGCTTGATATCGCGGTGGACGACGCCGTGCTCGTGCG
>CBQVAZ010000733.1:0-2204 GCA_967720205.1 uncultured Gemmatimonadaceae bacterium
CTCGATTCCGTCGAAGAGACACCAGTCTGGCTCGAGCTCAACGGCGCGCCAATCGTCACGTGGATGTGCACGCCGGATCAGCTCGACGACCTCGTCATCGGCTGGCTCTTCGGCGAGGGATACATCGAGGGCATGTCCGACATCGTCCGCATGCGGCCTTGCACGAAGGAGCTCGGATTCTGGGTCGACATTCCGACGGAGCGCTACAACACCGTTGAAGGCATGGAGCGTCGTCGCATCCTCGCGTCGGGCTGCGGCTCCGTCACCTCCATACTCGGCTCGTTAGGCGACGTCCCCCGGCGCAAGAGCAAGATCCCCGAGTTGGACACGCCGAAGCTGCGCGCGCTGTTCAAGGACTTATTTGGGCGCGGCACGCGATACAAAGAGACTGGTGGCGTGCACGCCGCAGCGCTCACGGATAGCGAGACGTTGCTCTTTCATAGCGAGGATATCGGTCGCCACAACGCCGTCGATAAGGTGATGGGCGCGGCGCTCCAGGCAGGACACGATCCGCGCGATCTGATTCTGCTCGTTACTGGTCGCATCTCGGGCGAGCTCGCGTACAAAGCCGCGCGTGCTCGTATTGCCGTGGTGGCGACACCGTCGGTTCCGTCCACGATAGCTGTCGATATCGCGCGCGCCGCGCAGATGCTCCTGATCGGTCGCGCCGTGAGCGGACAGCCTCAAATCCATCATCCCTGACCGTGAGCGCGGCATGTACCGGCGTGATCCTCGCCGGCGGTCGCGCGAGCCGCTACGGCGGACGCCCGAAGGGACTCGAGCGGGTCGGCGGCGAACGCATCATCGATCGCGTCGCCGCGCGCCTGCTCGAAGTTGTGGATGATCTCCTGCTCGTAGCCAACGCGGCCGACGCGGATTCCTGGCTCCCCAGCGTTAGGCGCCGCTCCGACGTCATTCTCGACGCCGGAAGTCTCGGCGGCATCCACGCGGCTCTATCGCACGCCGGTACCTCCGTGTTGCTGGTCGCCTGGGATATGCCTTTTGTATCCACGGCATTGCTGCGGCGCTTGCTCGCGCTTGGTGAAAGCGCCGATGCTGCCGTTCCCGAGAGCGAATCGAAACGAGGCTTGGAACCGCTCTGCGCGTACTACTCGCAAGCGTGCCTCGCGCCAATCGAGCGGCGCCTCGGTCAGGACGAGCGGCGGGTCGTCGCGTTCTTCGACGACGTGAATGTGGCGCGGCTGCCCTTCCACGACGTGCAGCGTTTTGGCGATCCGGCCATCATGTTCATGAACGTGAACTCGCCAGAAGAACTCGCGCTCGCCAACTCATATGACGCCGCCGCCAGCCGCGCTGCCGACCCCGCCGATCTTCACGGTCGTCGGTCGTAAGAACAGCGGGAAGACGACGCTCGTTGTGCGTTTGTCCGCCGAGTTGCACCGGCGGGGACATCGCGTGATGACGATCAAACACGGCGCGCACACGTTCAACATCGATCCGGCAACGACGGATACGTACCGGCACTATCACGAGGGAAACGCCGAGCGTGTCGTGATGGCGGCGCCTGACAAGTTTGCGCTTGTGCAGCGCTGGAGTGCGGAGCTCGGTCCGCGCGAGATCGCGGCACGTTTTCTAGGCGAGGCCGACATCATCGTGTGCGAAGGGTTCAAGGCGTCCGATCTACCGCGCGTCGAAGTTTTTCGCCGCGCCGTGCACGATTCCCCGCTCTACGGCGCGGATGAACCTAACGCGGGCTTGTATCTGGCGATCGTCACGGACGAAACCGCGACGCAGTGGCCGATCGCGACCTTTGACATCGGCGCCAGCGACATGGTCCAGCGGCTCGCTGACCTCGTCGAGCAACAGGTAATGCGGCGGATCGGAGCTCCCTCGTGAAGTGCTTCGGCGCCATTGTCATCGCATTAGGTGGAGTCGCATGCGCCAGCGCCGGCGGGCGCAGTACTCGGCCGCCGGCGCCGCAAGAGCAACTCCGCCTCTTCATCGACTCGAGCCTCGCAGATCCGCGCTTCCGTTCGGCGCAGTGGGGTGTGCTCATCGTGGACGCGTCTCGCGGAGACACGCTGTATTCGCGCAACGCCGGCAAGCTGTTCATCCCCGCGTCCAACCAGAAGCTGCTGACGGGTGCTGTGGCTCTGGATCTACTGGGGCCAGCCTATCGCTACGGGACGCACTTCGCCGCGGGCGGCGCGATCGCTGACGGCGTGCTGCAGGGCGATCTGCTC
>CBQVAZ010000734.1:0-2204 GCA_967720205.1 uncultured Gemmatimonadaceae bacterium
CTCTTCATGAGATCGAAGGTCTTGCGACCCATGAGGAGCGTGTCGAACTCGCTGAAGATGTCGCCGAAGTCGATATCGGGATCCATGATGATCCAGTCGTATTCGCCCTTGGGGCCGGCGATGTAGCCGTCGAGACTCATCGCGACTGAATACCGTAAGCGGCGACCGCCCCCCTGCTTTGGTTTCGCCGCAGGCTTCTTCGCTGTGCGGGGCATCTCATCCCTCCTTGCGCACTTGCCGAGAGGCGCGCCAAACCGAGCAAACAGTGGCTCGTCAGGACACCGTAAGCGCTATAACCACAGGGAACACAGAGAACACAGAGAAAGAGGAATAGTTATCAAAGCGCAGTCCTCTGTGTTCTCCGTGTTCTCCGTGGTTCAAGGCTGTTGATGCGCGCTATCCAACTAGAAACGCGAGCGTCCCGTTAGGCACCCGCCCGGCGTGTACCAGGCGACGGAAGAACTCGGTCAGCCCCGCGAGGTGCTCATACGATAGGCCATAATCGAGCCCGCTCAAGTACGTCCGGCAATCGGCCACCGAAACCCCGGTCGCTGACGCGGCCGCTTGAGCCAGCTCGTCGAGATGCGCCAGTCCCCAGTCGCGCGACTCGATGAGCGAGGCGTGCACACCTAACGACTTGGCAACCGGCGTCGTGCGCTGCGCCACCCACACCGCGAAGACGAACGGCAGGCCGGTCCAGCTCTTCCATTCCTCGCCGAGGTCGTAGACGAAGGGGTACATGCTGTCGCCATTCTTGCGGCGGCTGTCCGAGAGGACGAGCGCGGCGTCACCGATCACCAGCCTCGCCACACACTCGCGCGAATCGGCACTGTCCGACTCGCCGTGTTCGGTATCGCCGCGAACGAACTCGGGACGTGCTTGCCACACATGCTCGAACAGCAGCTCGAGAAGCGCCACGCTGGTCATCGAGCTCGCGCTCACGAGCACACGCTCGCCGCCAAGCTCCTCGGCAGGGCGCGACGAGAACAGCATCACACTACGCACTGGGCCGTCGCAGGAAATGGCCAGGTCCGGAAGCAGCAAGTAGCGCCGCGAGTCGCGCGCGTATTCCACGGCAGACACGACACTCACGTCCAACTGCCCTTCGCTGACCAGGCGATTGAGCTCGGTGGGAACGCCGTCCACGAGCTCGGCGTCCAGCCTAACGATGTCTCTGTCTATGGCGCCGTAAACGGGATAGCAGTTGACGTACGGGATGCGTCCGACGCGCAGCGTCACGCGGCGACGCCCGCCGGCACGTCAGGCAGCGGCGCCCCACCTTCCGGTCCCTCGAACACGCGCAGGATGTTGTAGAAGGAATCGCGTTCGGCGGGCGTCTTCTTCGCGCCGCGAATCAGTTTGAGCAACTGATCGAGCGACATCGCCTGCGGCGTCGTGGCGCCGACCGCGTGATAGATCTTCTCGCGCACGACGGTCCCCTCGATGTCGTTCACGCCGAAAGCGAGCGCCGTCTGGGTGAGGAACGGCGTCACCATGATCCAGTGCGACTTGATGTGCGCGAAGTTGTCGAGATAGAGTCGAGCCACCGCAAGGTTGCGCAGATCGTCGAAGCCGGTCGTCGCGATGCCCTGGCGCCCTAACGTCACGCCCAGCGCGTTGTCGTCGGGGTGATACGCGAGAGGAATGAAGGCGAGGAAGCCGGCCGTCTCGTCCTGCAGATCGCGCAGCATGCGCATGTGCGCGACGCGATCCGCATACGATTCCACGTGGCCGTACAGCATTGTGCAGTTGGTCCTGATGCCCAACTCGTGCGCCGTGCGATGCACGCCGATGTAGTCGGCGCCGCCGAGCTTCTTGTCCGCGATCTGTTCCCTCACGGCGAGGCTGAACGTTTCGGCGCCGCCGCCGGGCATCGTATCGAGACCCGCCTCTTTCAACGCGATGAGCACGTCGCGCCAGGACATCTTTTCGATGCGCGCCAGATGCGCGATCTCGACCGCTGTGAGCGCCTTGATGTGCACATGCGGCAGCTCGCGCTTGAGCGCGCGCAGCATCGTCGTGTAGTACTCGAGCCCGGCCTGCATGTCGAGCCCCCCGACGATATGGAATTCACGCGTTAGGCCATCGCGCGCCTGCTCGGCCTCCGCCAGCACCTGCTCGAGCGTGTAGCGGTACGCCCCTTCTTCCTTGGGAAGTCTCGCGTAGCCGCAGAAGACGCACGTCTTTCGCAGCACGCAGACGTT
>CBQVAZ010000735.1:0-2197 GCA_967720205.1 uncultured Gemmatimonadaceae bacterium
TGCAGCGAACGGTCATTGCAGGACCTCCTCGCCGCTCTCCACTTGTGCGGCCATCTGGCGCATCACCATGCCGTAGTAGGCACCGCGCGCATTCATTAGCTCGTCGTGCGTCCCGCGTTCAATAACCTGGCCGTCTTCCATCAGCAGGATCAAGTCGGCGCGCCTGATCGTCGACAGGCGATGCGCGATGACGAACGTCGTGCGTCCCGCCAGGAGCGTCGACATCGCGGCCTGGATGAGCTGCTCGCTCTCGGTGTCCAGGTTGCTCGTGGCTTCGTCGAGAATGAGGATCTGCGGTGACGCCACGATCGCGCGCGCGATCGCCAGGCGCTGCTGCTGGCCGCCCGAGAGTTTGACACCGCGCTCTCCGACTATCGTCTCGTACTGCTCGGGAAGCCTAACGATGAACTCGTGCGCATTGGCACGGTGAGCCGCATCCTCGACCTCGGCACCTGTGGCATTGTGCCGCCCATACAGGATATTCTCGCGCACGGTCCCATCAAACAAAAACACGGATTGCTGGACGATGGCGAGGAGGTCGCGATACGTACGCAGCTTGAAGTCGCGGATGTCAACGCCGTTCACGAAAATGCACCCGTTCGTCGGGTCGTGAAAGCGCGCGACGAGATCTGTCACCGTCGTCTTACCCGCGCCGCTGCGGCCGACGAGCGCGATGACGGAGCCGCCGGGCACGTTCACGTTGAAATCGCGTACGACGGGACGATCGGTGCGATATTCGAATGACACGTTCTCGAATGCGATCTGCTTGACGACCGTCGGCGCGTCGCGCGCGTTAGGCCGATCCGGCTTGTCCTCGGGCATCGCGAGCACTTCGAAGACACGCTCCATGGACGCGAGCGAGCGCTGCAGCTCGGAAAATGAATTGACGATGTTCCAGACCGGATTGAGCAGAAGGAACGTGTACCACTGGAACGCCATGATGTCGCCAATGGACGCCCGCCCTGCGACGTTGAGATAGCCGCCGTACCAGACGATCACGACATTCACGCCGGATACGAGCAAGCCCCACGACGTCCACAGGACAAGCTCGCGGCGATGCGCAAAGAGCTCCTTGCGCAACACGGTGTGCCGCCCGCGCATGTAATCGAGCAGCTCCAGCATCTCTCTGCCGAACGCCCTAACGACTCGGATCCCTGAGAACGTTTCGCCCACTCGGCCGTCGATCTGCTCCACATCCTTGCGCACGGTTCTATAGATGGGGCGGATGCGCCGAGCATTGGTGAAGCTCATGAGCATGGCGCCAGGGATGATTGCCATGGCCATGAGCGCCAGACGCCAATTGAGCGAGAGCAGGATCACGAGCGCGATACCAAGGCGAATGATCGCGAGCGAGGGCGACACGATCGCCATCTGCAGGAGGCCGGTCGTTGTATCGATGTCACCCGTTAGGCGCGACAGGATCCCGCCTGTCTTCATGTCCCACAACTTCGGCAGCGGGAGATGTAAAAGCCTCTCGTACAGCGCACGCCTGAGCGACAGCATCACGCGCGTATTCAACAAGCGCTGGCGGTAATCCTTGATCAGCCGGATCCCGTTGGAGAGAATGATCACGGAGAGGAACGCGGCGCCGGCCATGTTCAGGCGCGTGAATCGGGCGCTCGCGTCCAAGCCAGTATTGAGAAGCACGCGGTCGATGATGAAGCGCATGAAAAGCGGCTCGATCATCTCCATCCCCGCCACGATCAAAGCGAGAACGAAAACGCCGGCGACTGCATAACGATGCGGCCGCAGCCAACGCAGATACTCGCGCAGATACTGGCGGCGTTTCGCTCGCACCGGGGGGGCTGCCTTGCCGGGAGTCTCCGTGCCGTCGGCAAGCTTCTTGTGATCTGCCTTGTCCAGCTCCGCGTCGAGTCGCCGCGCCTTGTAGGCTTCAACGAAGCCGCGGTAGCGCTGACGCGATGAATGCGGGCGGCTCACGAGTGATTAACCGCTAACAGCGTAAACTGCGGCACGGCTCGCGCGATAGGCACCGTTTGACGCAGTTGTTTTCTTAACCGGTGCCGGCGTCGACGCCTTGCCGTGAAACAAATGAGATCGCCTCATGAATAACTCACCCGTACGCTTGCAGGGATCGTGGACATTCCTTGACGTGTCACGTTAGGCGAGCCACCGACGCTCAGCTCGCGCAGTCGCGGGAGCTGTGCGAGACGCGCGATGCCGGCATCGGTGATCC
>CBQVAZ010000736.1:0-2197 GCA_967720205.1 uncultured Gemmatimonadaceae bacterium
TCGACGACGAAGTCTTCGCGGAATTGCGCGCTCGCGACATCGCGTTATGCGTCGGGGAGCAGGACGACTTTCGTTCGCCGGCTATTGCGACGGCGTCGTGGGGATATCTGCGCCTGCATCGTTTCGACTACGCCGAGCCGGCGCTTGCCCAGTGGCGCGCGTTCGTCGCGGCGCAGCCGTGGAGCGAGGCGTACGTGTACTTCAAGCACGATCACGCCGACGGCTCCGGCCCACCCGCTGTCGAAGCGTTCACTCGCGGGGGAGTGCAGTAGCGCGCGTTAGGCTGGCGCCCGCGGCGTTACGCCCATCTCGTCCAGGAACTTGTGGCCGAGCGTCGCGTTGCCCGCACGAGTCGCGACGCGCGTCATGACGAGCCGGTCCTTCGCGCGCGTCATGCCGACGTACAATAGCCGGCGTGCCTCCTCCATTTCCTGCGTCTTGAGCTCACCCTGCTTATTGAGACCCGGGAGCTCCCCGTCCTCCACACCAACGATGTACACGCGCGAGAACTCGAGTCCTTTTGTCGAATGCAGTGTCAGCAAATTGACGCGATCGGGATCGGGCTCCACGCCCTCCGCCTTGGTCGACAACAGAATGCGCTCAACGAATGTGGCGATCTGGTCCTCGAGAGGCCCATCTGGAATGCTGCCAAGCAAACGTTGCAGACGGACCATGATGTTGGGATACAGCTGTTCCGCTGTTTTCTCCGCGCGGATTCGTAGCATCCGGTCATAGCCGCCTAACGCCTCGATCACGTCGTTGACAGACGCAACCGTCTCGTCGTCTGCTGCTTCGCGCTCGTAGTAGTCGAGCGCCGTGCTATAACGGCCCAGCGCGTAAACCCCGGAAAAGTCGCGGAACAGCTTCGCTTCCTCGCAAAGTGACGCTTCGTCGCTCAGGGCCAAGGCGATGCCAAGCTGGTCGAGCAGATTGACGAGGGCCGTTTTTCGCGCGCGTGCTGCCTGCGCCTCTTTCAACTTGAGGAAGACCTTGGCCAGCGTCCGCGCGTCATCCAGCGCGCGGTGTGAACGGCCTGGGTCGATGCCAAAACCGTGCGCGAGCTCCACGAGCTTGCAGCTTGTACGGACGAGATCGCGAGCGAGCAGCAGCGTGTCGAACGAGCCCCCGATCTCATAGGCCGGGTCGTCCTCGCGGACCGCGCGCTCGAGAACGCGGAAATCGAAGTGGTAGCCGTTATGCGCGACGAGCGTGAGGTCGCCGCAAAACGCGCGGAACTCGGGCCACACTTCTCGGAACGAACGCTCGTTCGCCACATCCTCGTTATGAATTCCGTGCACTTCGGATGCCGCCAGCGGAATCTCCGACCGCGGCTTAACAAGCGTGCCGTACTCGCCCAGCAGTTGACCATCGCGCACGCGTACGGCGCCGATGTCGATGATCTCGGCGCGAGACGGATCTTTGCTCGTTGTCTCGAAGTCGATGACTGTAAACTCTCGCAGCGCGTCGAAGCCGCTGTCGATTTCGAGCAGCTGCAACGCCTTGAAGAGACTCAGCGCGAGCCCGAGCGTTGGCGTGTCGCTCGTCTGCAGATGCTCGGCTTCGCTGCCGATGGCATCGTCTCGCCGCACGGAAAAGCCGAGTGTCGCGAGCATGCCTTCCAGAGCCACTTCGGCACCGCCGAGACGAGGAAGCGCGATCGGCCGCCGCTGCGACCTCGTGGTTTTCAATCTGTGAGCGAGCCTAACGACTTCTTCGTGCCCTGCCGGATCGCTGATGTCGTCATGCCGCTTTTCGAGCGCCGAGTGCGCCGCTGTGACGCGTTGTGACAGAAGCTCGCGAACAAGCGGGTCGAGCTGCCTGTGAACCTGGGCCAATCCGGCAAGGTTGCCATAACGCGCAAGCGCACGACGGATGGCTCTTCCGCGCGCGTCGCCGCGCGGCAAGTGCGAGCCGAGATAATTGAGATACCGGTACAGGCTGTGCTTACGCGCGCGTTCGCGCGCTTGGTCGATCAGCGAACGCGGAAGTGACGCGGCGAGGAACTTGTCTCGTTCCACGTCATCCTTGGGATTGGCAATTACTCGTAAGGCGGCGACCAGATAGGCGACCACTCGCTCGTCAGCGAGCGCGCGGCCGCGAGCGAGCCGGCACTTGATCCGGGCGTTGATGAGCGACGCCTCGAGGACATTGCCTATTGTGTGCTTGCGATAGAGCAGCGCGACCTCGCCCCATTGGT
>CBQVAZ010000737.1:0-2188 GCA_967720205.1 uncultured Gemmatimonadaceae bacterium
CATCTCGCGTCCGGTGAGGCCAAGCCTAACGGCGAGATGGTGCTCGCGCGAGAGATCGATTCGCTCAACGTGGGCGTGCGCACGCTCGACGATCTGTTGTGGTCCATGGAGCACGAAGCGGCGCACATTGCGTTCAGGATCGACACGCAAGGCGGCATCACCGAGGACCGCGCCAACGACTACGTGCGGGCCTGCAAATAGTCCACTCCGATTCGGAGTTAGGCCGCAGCAGGCTCCTGGTACAAGCCAATCACATTGCCGGCAGGATCGCGAAAACGCGCTGTGATTTCCGGCGCGTCGGCGCCGATCTGCTGAACGATCTCGCCACCGTTGGCGGTTATCACGTCGATTGTGTCGCGCACGCTGTCGACCATGATGTAGAACAATAGGCCCACCTGGCTCGACGGCGGCCGCCCGGTGACCCACGTGCCGCTCACTTCGCCCACGGAGTCGTCGAAGGCTTTTTGTCCGCTGCCGCGCGTGCGCACGTTCCAGCCGAAGACCTTGGCATAAAAGTCAGCCGAGCGATCGACGTTCGTCGTGGGAATTTCAACGTAGCAGATCTTTCCATTGCCCGTTGTCGGTGCCATGTCGTCCTCCGGTTCTGTAGCAATTTGCGACGCCGACTGTAGCCGTGGTCAGTATGACGTCCACATCTTGACAATCAAGAGGAGGTGGGCGACCGTCTCCGGCACAACACTGCCGGAGATTCTGTGGACGAGCCGAACACCGACGTCATCCAGGGCACGCTCGACATGCTGATCCTCAAGACGCTCAGCTTGCGACCCCTTCACGGGTTCGGCATCTCGCGCCGCATCGAGCAGATCTCGCGCGGCGTCTTCAAAGTGAATCCGGGCTCGCTGCTCACCGCACTGCAGCGGCTGGAGCGCGCCGGCTGGCTCGACGCCGAGTGGCGCGACACGGAGAACGCGCGCCGCGCGAAGTTCTATGCACTCACGCGCACCGGCCGCAAACAGCTCGAGGTCGAAACCGCGGATTGGTCGCGCCGCGTCTCCGCCGTGACGCGCTTGCTCAAAGCGGAGGGATAGCTCGTGTCACTCTGGCGGCAACTCACGAGAGGGCTGCGCGGCATCACGAGCAGCTCCGCGGCCGACCGTGACGTCGACGACGAGGTACGGCACTACCTCGAGCAGGCAACAGCGGCGCACGTCGCGCGCGGGCTGCCGCCGCATCTCGCGTTGCGAGCTGCGCGTCTCGAGCTGGGCAGCCTAACGAATATCAGGGAAGAGGTGCGCGGCTCCGGCTGGGAAAATGTCGTCGAGACGACGCTCGCCGACCTGCGCTATACACTTCGCCGTCTGCGGAGCGCTCCGGTCTTCGCAGTGGTAACCACCCTAACGTTGGCTTTGGGCATCGGTGGCGCGACGGCGATCTTCAGCGCCGTCAACCCGATCCTCTTCGAGCCGCTTCCCTACCCCGACGGACGGCGCATCGTGATGCTCTGGGAATCGGGGCCTGATGGATCGCGCGGCGAAGGGAGCTTCGGGATGTACTCGGCGCTCGCCGAGCGGTCGCGTTCGTTCGATGGGATTGCCGCGATCAAGTCATGGCAGCCGACGATCTCGGGCGCAGATCAGCCGGAGCGGCTCGAGGGTCAACGCGTCAACGCGAGCTACTTCCGCGTACTTCGCGTGGCTCCATTCCTGGGACGGGATTTCCAGACGGACGAAGATCGCGAAGACGGGCCGAAGGTCGTGATCATCAGCGATGCGCTATGGCGCCGCCGCTTCGCCGCCAATCGCGCGATCATCGGTGGCACCATCAGGCTCGACGACGACAGGTACACGGTGATTGGCGTCATGCCTAACGGCTTCGAGAACATCGTCGCCCCTGGCGCCGAGCTCTGGGCGCCGCTGCAGTATGGCCTGGGTCAGGGTCGTGCCTGGGGCCACCACTTGCGCGCGATCGCGCGTCTGGCACCGGGCGTGAGTTCCAGTCAGGCAGCGCAAGACCTGGATGCAATCGGTCGCGTAGTCCTGCGCGAACAAAACCCGGAGACGTATCGCGACAGCGTCGCCTTTCTCGTCGCCTCTTTGCACGAAGACGTGACGCGCGGCGTGAGAGGCGCTCTACTCGCCATCCTCGGCGCCGTGATGCTCGTGCTGCTCATCGCCAGCGTGAACGTGACGAACCTGTTGCTCGCTCGCGGCGTGCAGCGTCGCGGCGA
>CBQVAZ010000738.1:0-2183 GCA_967720205.1 uncultured Gemmatimonadaceae bacterium
CGCCGTTCGACCGCGCCGCTCCACATAGATCTGCCCGAGCAGATCGTCGCTCTGCACACTGACGTGGGTCTGCGTTTCGGGTTTGCGATCGATCCGTTCGCCAAGCGTTGCTTGCTACAGGGCGTCGATCAACTCGGCTTTCTCCTCGGCGCTGCGCGTGAGATCGCGGCATATGAGGCGTCTCATGGAGCCCCGTTATGCACCACCCGTTGATCCCGCATAGGAGATCTGCTCGATGCGAGCCATGATTGCCGTGCTTCCGGGAGACGGCATCGGCCCCGAAGTCATCACTGAGGCGCTGCGCGTTCTGGCGGCCGTGGCGCAAACACATGGACACACATTCGACACGCGCTGGGGACTGATCGGCGGCTGCGCTATGGACGCCACGGGCGAACCATTGCCTAACGAGACTCGTTCATTGTGTCTCGGCGCTGACGCCGTGCTGCTCGGCGCCGTTGGCGGTCCGCAGTGGGACGATCCGGCCGCCGCCGTCCGCCCCGAGCAGGGACTGCTCGCGCTGCGGCAGGCGTTAGGCCTGTACGCGAACCTCCGGCCGGTCACTGTGCACGACGCACTCGTCGCAGCCTCACCGCTCCGAGCCGAGCGGCTCGCCGGAGTGGACGTCCTCGTAGTGCGCGAGCTCACGGGCGGGATCTACTTCGGGGAGAAGCGCCGTGAGTCGCTGAACGGCTCCGGCGAGCGCGCCTCTGACCTCTGCGTCTACACGACGGCAGAGATCGAACGCGTCGTCCGCGTCGCCGCGACGCTGGCGCGAACTCGTCGCGCAAAACTCACTTCGGTAGACAAGGCGAATGTGCTCGAGACGTCGCGTCTCTGGCGGCAGGTGACGACGCGCGTTGTGCGCGACGAGTTCCCCGACGTGAGCCTAGCGCATCTCCTTGTCGATGCGTGCGCCATGCAGCTGCTGCGCGCCCCTGCCGACTTCGACGTCATCGTCACCGAGAACATGTTCGGCGACATTCTCACCGATGAGGCGTCGATGTTGTCCGGCTCGATCGGTCTGCTCCCATCTGCCTCGTTAGGCGCTCCCCCAGCGAACGGCGGTGGCGTGCAGCCGGGTTTGTATGAGCCCATTCATGGGGCCGCGCCCGATATCGCCGGTCGCGGCATCGCGAACCCGCTCGGTGCTATAGCGAGCGTTGCCATGATGCTGCGGTACTCATTCGGGCTTCACGAGGAAGCGCGCGCCGTGGACGAAGCGCTGAGCGACACACTGAAGGCGGGCTGGCGCACGGCAGACATCCACGCGGCAGGTGGTCGCCTCTGTTCGACAAGCGAGATGGGCACGCTGGTGGCCAGCCAGATTGCCACGGCTTCCCGTTAGACGTATGCAACAACGCACCGAAGCGCTCGCGACGAACGGAGCACGTGACCACGACGAGCATACCGCGAGTATCCGCGCGGGCGACGCACGAGCGATGGAGACGATGTTCCGAGCGTATAGCGATACCCTGCGTCGTTTCGCCTATCGAATCGTGCGCTCGCGCGAAGTCGCCGCCGAGATCGTTCAGGACGTGTTCTGCAACGTCTGGCGCGCGCGCGAACAGTTCGCTGAGCAGGAGGAGCCGGTGGCCTACCTCTTTAGCGCCACGCGGAACCGGGCGCTCGATGTCCTCGCCCACGAAGGCGTGCGTCGGCGCTGGCACGAGGCGTGGTCAGTGGAGCAGCGCCATCCCGGCACGCGCCGGCATGAGGCAACGCCGGACCAGGTGACGCATCTCGCCGAGTTGCACAATGCGATCGACGACGCGCTCGGTAGCATGCCAGGGCGGCGTCAGCTCGTCTGCCGCATGCGCTGGAAGGACGGCCTCAGCCCGCGTGAGATCGCCGTCAAGCTTCAGATCGCCCTAAAGACGGTAGAGACACAGATCAGCCGCGGCCTTCGCGATCTGCGTGTCCGACTCAATGGCCACCTCGAATCGTGATCGACGGCTGAGCCCGGCCTGGCCGCGCACCTGCGTGCGCAATACCCGCCTGATTAATAAGTACCTGTTGGAGATTATGTCCCAGCGGGAATATTTCGGGAACTCTCCCGCACACGACCGCCAACAGCTCCCACCTCAATGCACATCATTCGTATTCTCGTCGTCGCTGCTTATGCGGCCGCGTCGTCGATGGCGGCCGCACAATCGGTCTCAGTAACGCTCACGGAATGGAAAGTT
>CBQVAZ010000739.1:0-2180 GCA_967720205.1 uncultured Gemmatimonadaceae bacterium
AGCGCATCGATGAGTCGAGCGCGCGCGAGAGGATCGTAAACCAGCGTCGCAACAATCATCGCGTGAGAAAGTAACGCCTGACGTTACATCGCGTATGTAGCGCTTCCCATCCGGTAACGCGCAAGGCAACCAGATCGAGGATACTAGGGGGCACGCACCCTAACGGAGAACCCCATGCCCCGCCGTATTCTACGCATCGCCGTCGTCGCCGTTGTAGCCGCCGCCTTCGCGGCGTGTTCGAACCCCATGGCTCCGACCCAGAAGATCCCGACGCAGCTGCGCGGGGACTGGGTCAATCCTAACGGGGACTGGGTCAACCCTAACGGCGACTGGGTCAATCCCAACGGTTAGAGTTTTCTATAGCACCAGCGCGCATTCGAGTCCTTCGAGATTCGCAAGGACCTCGCGCGTACTGTCGCTCCACTCACGCGGCGCCTCGACGGGGTGCCGCGTGAGTTCGTTTTGGTCTGCGACGTGGGCCAATTCGTGGAAGCCGTGCTCCTCGGCGATGGCCTTGGCGCGTTCCCGCGTCGTGAAGGCTCGATTCTCGCGCCCCAGTTCCGCGAACGCCTGAGACAGCGTGAGCAGCGCGTTGGCGTTTTCGTACGGAAGCGTGGACTCAGACACCGCGCGTTCCAGCTTCTCGGTCAAGGGCTCGATCATCGACACCTCGCCACAGCGAGCCGCGGCAAGCGCGCCGATGCCGAGGGCGGGAAGCAGGATGCGTCCGTCGGCGATGTTCGGGATCGACTTGAGGATCGCGTGCAGGGCCGCCTTCGGTTGCCCCGCGAGGACCGAGATGTTCGCGAGGTTGATGAGCGCCTCGCTCTCCTCCTTCAGCCGGCCGCCTGCCTGAACGAACGTGAGCCATCCGTGGAACAGCGCGCCGTCGTAGTCGCGCGCCTCGCCAAGGATAATCGTTAGGCCCTGGTGCGCTAGGCGCTGAATCTCCGCGATGCTCGCAGCCTCGGAGATCGCCAGCGCCTCGGTGAAGAACTCACGAGCCTTCGGATAGTTACCACGTAAGCGCGACGTGTTGCCGCGGCCGATCGCGGCGCGGCCGAGGAGCAGCTGGTCACCCGTACGCTCGCCGATGCCGTACACCTGCGCGTAGAGCTGCTCAGCGTCATCGAGATTACCCAGGAGTCGTGCGATTCGACCCTGCTCCGCCAACAGCAAGCCGCCGGACCGCGCCGATGCGTCGCGCACCGCTTCCCGCGCGCTGCCGACCATCGTATACGCAAGCATGAGCGCACCTGACGCGGTGATGCGACCCGACATGTCGATGACTGCCTTGGCGATTTGCTCCTGCCCCGCGCGCTCCGCATAGCGGTGCAGCCCCTCGATCAGCTTCTGCAGGTCGCCTAACGAGCCATCATCCAGCGGCTTCACGCTGTCCTGCTCGACAGCCTCGTGGGCGCTCGCGGCGAACTGCTCCAGCGCCTGCGCGCTGCGCTCGGCCTGGTCGAGCCGAGCGGTCTCGGGCTGCTCCGAGAAGCGACTCAGACAGTGCGCAACTAGCAGCCACAACGAGTCCCCGGTACCGAAATCATCTTCGGTGCCGACACGGCTCAAATCGAGCCGATAAGCCTCAAACGGTGTGGGTAGTGCGACCATCGTTTCTCCCTTCCCTTTGCCCCTCGGGCGAGTGCGATCAATATCCCCTTTCGTGACTTAATTCACAAGGAAGATGTGTGTCCTTTCGCACATTGCGCGCCGTAGCATTAACAGCTGACGCGCGACTGAGTTAACACATCCTAATGCACACTTTTCCCGCCGTTACGCCTGCGTCGTGCGATATCACACGTTAGGCGGCGCTAATCATTCACGATCCATGACGCCAATGCCCAACGCCTCTCCTGATTCCGTCGCGAAAACAACACTCGAAACCAGCCTGGACGTGCTGCGCAAACAGAAGACACTCGGCGAGCGTGCGCTCACTCAATTAGACGAGCAGCAGCTCTTCGAAATCATCGATTCCGAAGCGAATTCTATCGCCGCTATTGTGAAACACTTACATGGCAATATGCGGTCCCGTTGGTCCGACTTTCTCACTACTGACGGTGAGAAATCGGATCGTGATCGTGACAGCGAGTTCGTGATTTCACAGGGTGAATGCACGCGCGACATCGTGATGCGCTGGTGGAATGCAGGTTGGGCCCACGTTTTCAACGCGCTGG
>CBQVAZ010000740.1:0-2177 GCA_967720205.1 uncultured Gemmatimonadaceae bacterium
GACGTTCGATGTGGGCACGTCGGCCGCCGCGCGCGCGCCGCTTGAAAGCGTGCTCGCTGCATTTGTGGAGATGGGTGGCAGGGTGATCGACTCCTCGCCCATGTATGGCAGTTCGGAGCAGGTCGTCGGCGATCTCGTGGCGAAGCTCGGCCTGCGCTCGCAGCTCTTCCTGGCGACGAAAGTGTGGACGTCCGGAAAGGCGCGCGGCATCGAGCAAATGGAGGATTCGCTGCGGAAATTGCGAACGCGAAACATCGAGCTGCTGCAGGTGCACAACCTGCTCGACGTTCGCACGCACCTCGATACGTTGCGCGAGTGGAAGCGCGAGGGTCGCGTGCGTTACATCGGCGTCACGCACTACACCGCAGGCAGCCATGACGACGTCGCGCGGCTCGTCGATTCGGTGCCGATCGACTTCATGCAGATCAACTATTCGGTTGGCGAACGTGACGTCGAGCGCCGGCTCTTGCCGTTGGCGCGCGAGCGCGGCGTGGCTGTGATCGCGAACCGTCCGTTCGCCGGAGGCGATCTCCTGCGGCGACTGCGCAGTAAGCCTCTGCCCGATTGGGCGGCGGAGGTCGACTCCGTCAGCTGGGCGCAGCTCCTGCTCAAGTTCGTCGTGTCGCACCCTGCGATCGCATGCGCAATTCCGGCGACGTCGCGCGTCGAGCATCTGCGCGATAATATGAAGGCCGGCTACGGTAAGCTGCCTAACGAGGAGCTGCGGGCGCGCATCGCCGCAGAGGTCACATGACAGGCTGTCAACATCTATCCGCCGTGCTGGATGTGGCTCCCCGGACGCCCAATGGCTGTGAGGAATGCCTCGCGGCCGGCAAGACCTGGGTGCACTTGCGACTCTGCCTAACGTGCGGTCACGTGGGCTGCTGTGACAACTCGCAGGGAAAGCACGCCACCAAGCATTACCACAGGACGCAGCATCCGATCGTCCGCAGCTTGGAGCCGGGCGAAGACTGGGGCTGGTGTTACGTGGACGAGCTCTTCATGGAGCCGGCACCCAGCCCGGCATAAAAGCGAATCGCAGAGCGTGCTTGGCGTTGCGGTGGCAGCTCCTCGTTAGGTGTTGCGCGTACGGAGCACCTCGCGCACCGCATCACTTGCGGAATCAGTCTTGTCGGGGAGCGTCGCTCCCGCATCGAGCAGGAGACTGACGACACCGACGTAGTCGCCCGTCTTGCACTTCCAGCTATTTGTCGAGCCGTAAATCGCCCAGCCGAGCGGAGTGCCATCGTACTCGTCGCCCTTCACGTTGACGGCCGCGCCGTGCTCTAACAGTTCGCGAGCGATCGCCAAGTTGCCGAGGAACCCAGCCCAGTGCAGTGCAGTCGCATTCTCCTGGCCGCGACCGTCGGTGGGCCACCCCGCGGCGAGCAGCAGCCGGACGGCAGTGACGTTTTCGTCCTGAGCCGCATCGACGAGCTTTCGTTTCATCTCGTTAGGTAGACTCTTCGCGAGCCCCGGTCGCTCGGCAATCACCTCGCGCGCGAGGGCTTCGTCGCCGAGCCGCGCGGCCGCGACGAGCTTCACGTCATCGGGGCTGCGCTCCATCAGAAGACGCAGCACGTCGTCATGCCCGAACCGGCGCGCGAAATCGTGTGCCGTGCCGTTTCGATCCAGCGACCAGTTGTAGATGTGGCCGCCGGCGAGCGGGCCGCGCATCGGGAAGTACTCCGGCGTCACCGTGGTCCGAACCACGGCCGGGTCCTCGTCCAGAAAGCGGCGCACGACGTCAATGTCACCGAGCGCCACAGCCATGAGAAAGTCCTCCTTGGCGCCGCGCCTAACGAGATGCCGAGCGATCTCTGTGCGGTCACTGATCATCCATTGGGCCGGCGTCCCCTCATGATCGACGTCGATTGCGTCGATGTTAGCGCCGTTTTCGAGCAAGTAATCCGCGATCTCGATCGATGACGCGAAGTGCAGTGGCGACTGGCCGTCGCCACCGCGCGCGTGCACGACCTCCGGATTCGCGCTCACGATCTCACGCAACTTGTCGAGCATCCCCAAGTGCGCCGCCGAGTGCGCGTCCACGCGAGCGCCGCGACTGATGAGAAACTGGGCGAATTCCGGATCGGCGCCGTCGAGAACGCCGAAGCTACCGGGCGCCCAATCGCTGCGCGCGTTGATGTCGGCGCCGAACTCCAGCAAGAGATCGACAA
>CBQVAZ010000741.1:0-2176 GCA_967720205.1 uncultured Gemmatimonadaceae bacterium
AAGGTTGGAATCGCCACCGATTCGGCTACAGCCGCCTCAGGAAGGCGTCGGGGTTGTTCAGGAAGTCACGCGTGATTGTCACGTGATCGAGCTGATCGAACGGCACCGTTGCCACCGGTGATTCGTCAAACGAGTAGATCGTCGCGTTAGGAAACGCGAGCAGAATCGGCGAGTGCGTAGCGATGATGAACTGCGATTGCTGCTGTACCATCTGTTTGAGAATCGCGATGAACGCGAGTTGGCTCTGTGGCGATAACGGCGCCTCGGGTTCGTCGATGAGGTAGATGCCGCCCGGCACGAATCGGCGTTGAAAGAGCTTGATGAAGCTCTCGCCGTGAGACTGCGTATCGAGACCGTCGCCATAGCTCGCCTGCAGCTGCGCCAATGACGCGTAGAGTGGGCCGAGCGCGAGTCCTTTCGCTTTGGTCGAACGGTCGGCGTACTCCACGTCGATTTCAGCCGCACGCTGCTTCAGCTCGGCCTTGAGTTGCTCGATCGCTTTTGCGAAGCCGAAGAAATCCTCAGCACGCAGGAAGAATCCGCGGCGCGCACGAACATTCCACGTTAGGCGGAGCGCGCGGCCCAGCTCACGCTGGTCGTTCAGCGTGGCGTCGTCGCGCGTTGCGGCGTTGCCGATCGTGGGGAGTCCGATGGCTGTGGCCATGCCTTCCAGCAACGTCGACTTTCCGGATCCGTTCTCTCCGACGAAAAACGTGACGGGTGACTCAAATGTCAGGCGTGCTAAGGCCTGAACAGCGCGAATGGAGAAAGGAAACCGGTCGGGCAGGGAGGACGCTGGCCCCTTGAGCTCAACGCTACGTAGGTGGATCGCCGTAGCCTCTTCCGAGGCCTCCCGCACGGGCTGTCCTCGCGCCAAATATCACTCCCTGATCAAAGGGGTCTGACCCCGTCGTTCCCGAGGATACTCAATGTCTGCCATGCGTCTCGCAACCGTCGTCGCGCTAGCTGTCCCCGCCGCCCTTGCCGCGCAACAGCGCGCACCGCGTGCCTTCACACCCAACGATTGGTATCGCCTGACGACGCTCAGCGCGCCGGCGCTTTCCCCCGACGGAAAGCTGGTCGCGTTCACGGTGACCACGGTGAAGGAGAGCGAAAACAAACGACATTCCGAAGTCTGGGTCGTTTCGACGAGCGGCGGAGAGCCGCAGCGCTTCACGTCGCCAAGCACCGAAAGCTCGAATCCGCGCTTCTCGCCTGATGGCAAGTACCTGCTCTTCACATCGACGCGACCCGGGAGCCGCGCGCGCACGTGGGGCCTGCGGATGGATCAGCCGGGCGGCGAGGCCGTGGAGATGGACGCCTATCCGGCGGGCTCCATGCCCAAAGACAAGCGCTTCGTGGTCTGGAGCGAAGCCGATACGGCGCCTAACGATACGACCAAACAGGATCGCTGGAAGGCGATGCAGGCGATGGCGCGGCCGCCCTTCGGCGCGATCACGGAGCCGCTCGATCCCAAGCGTTTCGACGGCCGTCACGTCGTGGAGCTGCCGTACAAGTCCAATGGACCGGGGTATCTGCCGAACCCGCGCGAGGCGCGGACGTATCGAGCGGCGAATCTGTGGATCAAGCCGATCGATGGCCCTAAGCGAAAGATCGACGAGCAGAAGTACTCGCGGCGCAGCGCCGCGGTCTCTCCAGACGGGCAGTGGATTGCATTCGTTGCCGATCGCGCCCTTCGTCCTGACTCAGTAGCCCAGGCTGAGCGCGATTCGTTGGCGAAGCTGCCGTACAACAAGGTGCGCGACGAAGCGCCGCGGAACGACGTCGACATCTATGTAGTGAGCACGAACGGCGGTGAGCCGCGTCGCATCGCGACGTTCGTTGGCAATGAGGGCGATCTGGATTGGTCGCCAGACGGCACCAAACTCACGTTCGCTGCGTCCACGTCGCGCACGACGTCTCAGCGCATCTGGATGGTCACCGTCCCTGCGGCAGGCGCTCAGCCGGCTACGGCCGTCAACTTGTTAGGCGACTGGCAATACGAGCCCGATGCGTACCAGTGGCTTCCTAACGGGACGATCGCCGTCGCGGCCTCGATTGGCGGACGCGCGGCGCTCTTCCATCTCGATCCCAACACCAAGGCGCTCAAGGAAGTGCTCGGCGGCGGCCGGCGGCTGAGCGGCTTCACGTCAGATGACGCCAACACGAAGATCGC
>CBQVAZ010000742.1:0-2173 GCA_967720205.1 uncultured Gemmatimonadaceae bacterium
CGTGTGTGGGGCGGCCAACAATCAGCTGCTCGACGAACGTCACGGTGAAATGCTTGCCCAACGAGGAATTCTTTACGCGCCGGACTTCGTCGCCAACGCCGGCGGCGTCATCAACGTCTACAGCGAGCTGGCCGGCTGGACGCGCGAGCGCTCGCTGCGCAAGGCCGACGAGATCTATCACACCACGTTAGGCATGTTCCAGATCGCCCGCGAGCACGGACTGCCGGCGTTCGAGGCTGCCGAACGGCTCGCCGAGCAGCGCATCGCCCAGGTGCGCGGGCTCGTGCGCACGCATCCGCAATGGCCTAACAAGGGCTGACACATGACAGAACGCATCCCCATCGCCGCCGATCACGCGGGATATCAGCAGAAAGAGGTTCTCGCGGCGCATCTCAAGTCGCGCGGCTTCGACGTGGACGACGAGGGTACCAACTCTACCGCGCCGTCCGATTACCCCGATTTCGCCCATCCAATCGCCCGGCAGGTCTCCAGCGGCGAGGTCCGTCGCGGCGTACTATTGTGCGGGTCGGGGCAGGGCATGGCGATGGCCGCGAATCGCTATCCACACGTGCGCGCCGCGCTTGCGTGGAATCCTGAGATCGCCGCTCTCGCCAGCGCGCATAACGACGCGAATATTCTCGTCATCCCGTCGCGCTTCGTTTCCGACGACGAAGCGCGCGCAATGCTCGACGCTTGGCTGGACACGCCGTTCGAAGACGGTCGTCACACGCCACGCGTCAAGAAGATCGATCGAGCCGACTGACCGGAGGAGTAACGAGTGAACGCCTGGCATCTTTGGGATCGCTGCCCTCCGGGGCGCGCACTGAGCGAAGCTGACCCTGAAATCGCGGCGCTCATCGTACGCGAGATCGAGCGGCAGTCCGACGGTCTGGAGCTGATCGCCAGCGAAAACTTCGTGTCACCGGCCGTGTTGGAAGCGATGGGAAGTCCGCTCACCAACAAATACGCTGAAGGACTGCCGGGTAAGCGCTACTACGGCGGCTGCGAGTTCGTCGATCAGATCGAACAGATCGCCATCGATCGCGCCAAGCAGCTGTTCGGCGCGGATCACGCGAACGTACAGCCGCACTCGGGTGCGCAGGCCAACGCCGTCGTCTGCTTCGCTGTGCTCAAACCTGGCGACACCTTGCTGGGCCAGGACCTCTCGCAAGGCGGGCACCTAACGCACGGATCGCCGGTCAACTTCTCCGGCATTCTCTATCGCGCCGTGCACTATGGCGTGAACGAAAGCGGGTATATCGACTACGACAACGTGCGCGACGTCGCTCATCGCGAGCGCCCCAAGCTCATCATCGCCGGAGCGAGCGCGTATCCGCGCATCATCGACTTCCCCAAGTTTGCCGAGATCGCACGCGAGGTCGGCGCGTATCTCATGGTCGACATGGCGCACATCGCGGGACTCATCGCGACGGGGAATCATCCATCGCCTGTGCCGCACGCCGACTTCGTCACGACCACGACACACAAGACGCTGCGTGGCCCGCGCGGCGGAATGATTCTCTGTAAGGCGGAACACGCCAAGATCATCGATAAGGCGGTCTTTCCGGGTCTTCAGGGCGGACCGCTCGAACACGTCATTGCGGCCAAGGCAGTCGCGCTGCGCGAGGCGATGTCCCCGTCGTTCGCTCGATACTGCAAGGGAGTCATCGACAACGCCAAGACGCTGGCTGCCGCGCTGACGCAGCGCGGATATCAGCTCGTCTCCGGCGGTACCGACAACCATCTCATGTTGGTGGACCTGCGCAACAAGGGCCTAACGGGCAAAGCCGCCGAGCAAGCGCTCGACAAGGCCGGCATCACGGTCAACAAGAACACGGTTCCGCGTGAAACGCAGTCGCCGTTCGTCACGAGCGGCATCCGCATCGGGACCGCCGCCGTCACAACTCGTCGGATGCGCGAGGTGGAGATGGAGCGCACCGCCGAGCTTATCGACACAGTACTGCAGTCGCCTAACGACGACGCGGTGCTCACCGACGTGCGCTCGCGCGTGCGCGAGCTGACCGAGGCGTTCCCGCTGTATCCGGTGCGTTTGGCCGCCGTCTAGTCTCTGCTGCTAAGGTCAAAAGCCTAACGCAGAGGACGCAGAGTTCCCCTCATTTCCCCGGCCGAGTTACGCAGAGGACTGCAACTGACTGGAACAACTACGCCTTTG
>CBQVAZ010000743.1:0-2167 GCA_967720205.1 uncultured Gemmatimonadaceae bacterium
TCCCGACTCGCGCCACTCGGCGCTTTTGCGCGCTTCTATTAGAGAGCGTTCGTCGTCGAACCATAGTTCGACAATGCCGTCGAAGTCAGGCGCACGCGCGTCGCCGGGGAGCTGAATTGCGCGTGATTGGATGAAACGGCGAAGGCCAGGGATGCGCGCGCCGATGGGTCCGTGCATGTCGCGCCAGTAGCTGTCGAATTCTGCGTCGCTCATTCCTGGACGCTTGCGAAAGCAGTAGACGAGCTTGATCATGGCCTAACGAGCGTACAGGTCTTGAGTTTCAGCGAATGAATTCCTGCAGCGCTGGGATCTGGCGCAAGGAGTCGGATAGAGTATGCGCATTGATGGACGAGAGGCGCAGAGTGAGGCGCCCCACAACCGTGGGCGGGCCGCCAACACCGTCAACTCTATCGATGATGACTACGTTCGAGCTATCGAGCGACAACCACGTGTCACCTAATCGCAGAATACGCTCGCGCGGTTGGTAAGAGTACTCGAACGTCGTAGAACCAATCGTTAGGCTGTGGCGAACAGGGAAGCGACTACTCGGCGAAACAGGTCCCATACTTTCACGGGCGTGGCTACCAGCCCGATTCCAGCCAGGCGCCCCGCGCAGGATTACAATGAGGTCTACCGCGATGCTGTCCGGATGGCCGCGATAGAAGGCGGAGTAATTTGCGCGATCCGACAACGTGCCGCCGCTCCCCCCGGTGATAGCTTGGGCCGAAGCGAGCAACGGTGCGACGACCGAAAGCAAGAGCAACCTACAACCAAACATCAATTCAGAAATCGACACCAGCGCCTCGTTAGGGCGTGACGGTAACTTCGGCCCCAGCTGTAAAGTTCTGATCCGGTATCCAGCGCGCAACGATGACCGCGCGGCCAGCCTTGAGCCCACGCACGACGGTCGAGTCGATGCGAGCTACAGCGGAGTCTGTCGAGGACCACTCGAATGGACCATCCAGCTCCTTGCCGCTGCAAGAATCAGCGCCAACGCCGGTGACGCGGGCCGTCAACCGTACCGAGTCGCCAACAGCGAGCACGATACTGCCAGGGCGAACGTAAATAGTCGGGATCTGAGCACACACTGCGGGTGGCTCCATAACACGGGCATCAGCGCACGACGAAACCGGCCACCAGAAAACAAGAAACAGCGAAATCCGGCCAGACATCGAACCTCGGCGCTGGAGCCTCTCAAAGTGAGACCCTGCGCGCGTGGTCATCGGTCACCCGCGTGGGACGGACTCTGCTACTTGGCAACGCGTTGCTTCTCTGCTCGAAACACAAGCAGTTCCAGCGTCTCAAAGATGGGCGCCGGCGTTGACTCTCGCGCCGCCGCCTCATCCAACTCCGCCATACCAGCCGCGAAATCGTCATCAGACAGCAACGCCAACGACGTATCGGCTCTGAGGCGCGTTCGATCCGCGAACTCGCGGAGACTCGCGCTGATCTGCTGCTCGACGCGCCGATGCGCCCCCAACACGAAGCCCTGGGCCTGGAACGTACTGACAGTCTCCGCGATCGACGGCAGGTCGTCGAAGATCGGTGCGATGCCGGGAAAGAAATGCAGCAATGTCGGAAAGTTGTCGCGGCTGTCCGCTAACGCACCACGAATGAACACGCGCCCCCCGTCTCGCAGCACACGGCGCAGCTCGCCCGCGCACCGCGCCCGATCGCGCACGTGGTGCAGCACTTGAGAGAGCCACGCCACGTCACACGAGTCGTCGCGTAGCGGAATCCGCTCCGCCGAGCCGCCGACGAACGTGACTTCGTTAGGCAGCGCTGCCGGCGAGGCGTTGGATCGCATGCCGAACGCTGGCTCCACTCCAATCACTCGGCCGGCAAACACTCGAGAAAGGAATTCCGCGAACCGGCCAGTGCCGGCTCCGAGATCCAAGATCGTTAGGTCTTTCCGTTGTGGGACGAAAGGCTCCAGTGCCGCACGCCAAGCCTCGGCCGCCTGCGGCGACAAGGCGCGACCCCGTTGATAGTTGGCGGCCATGAGGCCGTTGTAGTCGATCGTACCAGGTACGAAGCGCCGAAGCATCGGAACCAGCGGCCGTTGTTAGGCGCGGGCTACTTTCGCGGAGGCAGGACCCAGACTGTGTGGATGTCGTGCGCGGTCACCCATACATGATGCTCGTTCGCTCGCACGGCACCGCTTCCG
>CBQVAZ010000744.1:0-2165 GCA_967720205.1 uncultured Gemmatimonadaceae bacterium
ACGCGGCCGTGGGCTCACTAGGAAGCGGTCGCACGTCCGTCGTCGCAGGAGCCTAACGAACCTTGAAAGCGAGGCCGCTTCACGAATCGTTCGGGCGCTTCCCTCCGTTTTATGTTTGAACTCGCTTTGGGACCACCGAAGAGCCTTGGAGGAGCTGAGTGACACCGGTCGTTCGAACTCTTTTTATCGCGAACCTTGGGATGTTCTTGCTGCAGCTGACGCTGCCGGCTTTGGCGGACGCTTTGGTCTTCGTCCCAAGACTCATCCTGGTGCGGCCATGGTCCATCGTCACCTACATGTTCCTGCACGGTGGCTTGATGCACATCGGCTTCAACATGCTCGGGCTCTTCTTCTTCGGATCGCGTGTCGAGGACAGGCTTGGCTCCCAACGCTTCACAATCCTGTACTTCCTGAGCGGCATCACTGGCGCACTCCTCTCGTTTTTCTTCTCACCGAACGCACCGATCATCGGAGCGTCAGCCGGCGTCTTCGGTGTCATGCTCGCCTTCGCGCGCTTCTGGCCTAACGAGCCAATTCTTATCTGGGGCATCATTCCCGTACCGGCTCGCATCCTCGTGATAATCACCACCGTGTTTGCACTCTGGAGCGGATTTGGAGGCGTGCGCAGCGGTATCGCGCACTTCGCGCACCTCGGTGGATACCTGGGCGCTTATCTCTACCTCAAATGGTTGGAGCGCGCCCAAACCGCGTTCAAGCGCAAAGCGACCGCGGTCCCCGTTACGGCGACGCGCCGCGTCGAGGGCTACAAGGCGATTGACCTAACGACTGTTCATGAAGTCAATCGGTCGGAGGTCAATCGTATTCTGGATAAGATCAGCGCGCAGGGCCTCGCCTCATTGACGCCGCAGGAGCGCACGTTCCTCTCGAATTTCGTTCCGCCTGACGAACGCGATCGGATGCACTAGAGCGATTACGGGAAGACTTGAACAGGACCTCGCGCAGCACCCTGCTCCCGTTCTTTCTACTGACCTACGCCGTGATGTGGGCCAGCTTCTTCACCGTCGCTCTTGCGCGCATTCCTGTCAGTTCATCGCTCGGCATCGTGTTGTTGCGGCTCGGCGCGTACGCTCCCTCGCTCGTTGCGATCTTGCTGACCGCACGTGCCGCCGGTCGCCGCGGCGTGACCAACCTCATAAGCGGCGTTTTCAAATGGCGTGTTCCGGCGCGCTATTATGTGCTGGCGGTCGCGTTCATTCCCGTCATCAAGCTCAGCGCCGCGGTGCTGCACCGCCTTACGAGCGGCGCGTGGCCACACATGGGCAGCGAGTCGCTGCTTCTCATCCCTCTGGCGATTGCCTTTTCGACGCCGTTTCAAGCCGGCGAGGAAATCGGATGGCGCGGTTACGCACTTCCGCGCCTGGCGGATCGCTTTGGACTGCGCGCCGCGAGCCTAATGCTCGGCTTCATCTGGGCGTTCTGGCATCTGCCCCAATTCTTCATTCGCGACGCCGCCGAGTTTGGTCAGTCTTTTCCGCTATACGTATTGCAAGTGACGGCGTTAGGCGTCGTGTTTGCGTGGCTCTATGCGCGCACGAACGGTAGCCTCTTGCTCGTTATGCTCCTGCATTCGGCTACGAACAACAGCAAAGACATCTTCCCGTCCGCGACGCTGGGCGCGACCAACACGTTTGGCCTGAACGCTTCGTTGCTCGCGTGGCTCACCGTCGCGCTCTTATGGATCTCAGCCGCCTACTTCCTGGTCTCCATGCCGAAGTGGACGCCAACCCCTGACCGCTAGCCACTACTTACTGTTAGCCGAGAGCTTTGGTTAAGGCTCCACTGCTCGGGACTGACTGAGAAGGTTGTGTCACGCTCAGCGAGCGCCGTGCACTGCGCGGTGCAGCACACCGCCTAGCCAGGCACACGGCATCGCCGTGACAACGAGTGAGATGGGATACCAGTTTGGTCCCAGGTCGGCCGCGGTAATCGACGCGATGGCGCCGGCTGTGGCGGCAAACACGCCGATCATACCTAACGTCAGCGCGTGGCGCATGGGATCGCGTGGCGCCAAGCGCGCGGCGATATAGCAGCCGATCACCGTGTATACGCAGCGATAGCCTAACGCCAGGAGATTCAATCCGGCGTCGTACATCGGCTCGCCCCATGGAGGATACACGTTCAGCACGTGAAGCAGTTGGTCGGTA
>CBQVAZ010000745.1:0-2163 GCA_967720205.1 uncultured Gemmatimonadaceae bacterium
AGTACCTCGCTCGTGTGCTCGCCTAACGCGGGGACAGCACCCATGCGCGGCGTGACGCCGCCAAGGTTATGTGGCGGCACCAGCGCGGGGATCTCCCCGCCGGGAGAGACCACCATTTTCCAGCGTCCACGCGCGGCGAGCTGAGGATGCTCGGCCACCGCCGGAACGTCGTTGACGTTTCCCGTAGCGATACCAGCCGCCGTCAGCCACGCGCTCACCTGAGCGCGAGTGTGATTGCGGAAGCGATTCTCGATCAGTTTCTCGAGCGCTTCGCGATTCGTTAGGCGCTTTGGGTTCGAATCGAATCGCTCGTCCTCGGCGAGAGGAGGCTGTTGCATCACCTGATTGCAAAACCGTCGCCACTCTTGCGAGTTCTGAATCGCGAACATGACTTGGCCGTCCGCGCACGCATACGCGCCATACGGAACGATCATGTTGTGGCGGACTCCGACGCGCGCCGGAACGGTGCCTGTCCCTTGCCACACATACAACGGAGGCGAAACCCACTCCGTGAGACACTCCAGCATTGAAATGTCGATGCGCTCGCCGACGCCGGTCTGGCCGCGTTGAATCAGCGCGGTGAGAATGGACGAATAGGCGTACAGCCCCGCCGAGATATCGGCGATGGAGATCCCGACCTTTGCCGGCGCGTTAGGCGAGCCGGTGAGCGAGACGACGCCGGATTCCGCCTGGACGAGCATGTCGTACGCCTTGGAATCGCGGCGTGGCCCGTCGGGACCGTAGCCTGAGATGCCGCACCAAATGAGACGAGGGTGCGATGGCGCAAGCGCTTCATAGTTGTAGCCCAACCGCTCGATCGCGGCCGGCGCGAGGTTCTGTATGAAGATGTCAGCGCGCTCGAGCAGCCGCGCGAGAACGGAGCGAGCGTCGTCTTTGGAAAGGTCGAGCACAACGCTGCGCTTACCGCGGTTGAGCCAGGCGAAGTACGCGGATTGGCCACGGATGGCGCTGTCGTAGGCACGGGCCGGATCGCCGCCGTCGGGCTTCTCGATCTTGATAACGTCGGCGCCCATGTCGGCCAGCTGTCTCGAGCAGAATGGGGCCGCGACGGCTTGCTCGAGCGCGACGACGCGCAAGCCGCTCAACGGCAGGCGCTCGCCTTCGTTCAAAACGACCTCGGCATCTCGAGCACGTGCTCGCCGATGTACGACAGGATCAGGTTCGTAGAAACGGGCGCGACTTGATATAGTCGCGTTTCGCGAAATTTTCGCTCGACGTCGTACTCGGCAGCGAAACCAAAGCCGCCGTGCGTCTGCAGGCACACATTCGCTGCCTCCCAAGAAGCATCGGCAGCCAGAAGCTTCGCCATATTCGCCTCGGCTCCGCATGGCTGGCCAGCGTCGTACAGACGTGCTGCCTCGTATCGCATGAGATCTGCCGAGCGGACGTTCGCGTACGCGCGCGCGATCGGAAACTGTACGCCCTGGTTCTCGCCGATCGGCCTATCGAAGACGATCCGCTCCCGCGCATAACGCGTGGCACGATCGATGAACCAGAAGCCGTCCCCGATGCACTCGGCGGCGATTAGGATCCGCTCGGCGTTCATCCCACTCAGGATATAATGGAATCCCTTGCCTTCTTCACCGATGAGATTATCGGCGGGCACCTCGAAGTCTTCGAGGAAGACCTCGTTGGTCTCGTGGTTCACCATGTTGCGGATGGGCCGGAGCGTTAGTCCGCGTTTCGCTCCATCTCGCAGGTCGACGAGGAAGACAGACAGCCCGTCGGACTTCTTTTTGACTTCGGCGATCGGCGTCGTGCGCGCGAGGAGCAGCATGAGATCGGAGTGCTGCACGCGCGAGATGAATATCTTTTGCCCATTGACGACATAACGATCGCCGCGTCGCTCGGCGAATGTCGTGATCTTCGTCGTGTCCGTGCCGGCAGTCGGCTCCGTCACGCCGAACGCTTGCAGTCGCAATTCACCGTGGGCGATCGGCGGCAAGTAGCGCTGCTTCTGTTCAGCTGAGCCGTGTCGAAGCAGCGTTCCCATGATGTACATCTGCGCATGGCAAGCGCCTGAGTTCGCGCCGGAACGATTGATCTCCTCGAGGATCACGGACGCTTCGGTGACGCTCATTCCGCCACCGCCGTACTCGGTCGGGATCAGCGCCGCGAGCCAACCTGCCTCTGTGAGTGCCT
>CBQVAZ010000746.1:0-2157 GCA_967720205.1 uncultured Gemmatimonadaceae bacterium
GCATCAGCCACGCGCGTCAGCGGCGCGAACGCCTGATACGCCAGGCTCGGGACGACACGCGAGCGGTTGAACACATCTCCGCCGTGCACGACAAGATCGACAGCACCGTCGAGCGCCGGCTGCAGAGCCGTAGCGTAGTTAGCGAGGAAGTCGTGACCGCGTCGGCGACGCTCGATGCGAGGACGCACCGGAAGATCGAAGCCGAGGTGCGTGTCGGCGAGCAGCAGGATTCGAACGACGTCGGGCATTGGGTACAACATAAGTAGCACGTTCGCGCACACACGTTGAGCGCGGTCGGGCAATCAGCCGGCCCTACTCGCGCATGGCTTGGCGGCGTGTAGGATCTTGGCGAATGAAACCGAAAGAGCTGACTGTCCGCGGCCTGATCCTCGGCGCGCTCCTCACGTTCGTCTTCACAGCGGCCAACGTCTACCTCGGCCTCAAGGTCGGCCTCACGTTCGCTTCGTCGATCCCCGCGGCGGTGATCTCGATGGCGATTCTGGCCGCGGTGAAGGACTCGACGATCCTCGAGAACAACATCGTCCAAACCGTCGCGTCAGCGGCCGGTACGCTCTCGGCAATCATCTTCGTTCTGCCCGGACTCGTGATCATTGGATGGTGGACCGGGTTCCCGTTTTGGGAATCGTTCCTCATCTGCCTGAGCGGCGGCGTGCTCGGCGTGCTCTTCACGATTCCGCTGCGACGCGCGCTGGTGACGACGTCCGACTTGCCATATCCAGAAGGCGTCGCGGCCGCGGAAGTGCTGAAAGTTGGATCCGGCACTCGCGGCGAGACAAAGGACGACACAGGCCAGGCGCGCGAAGGCCTTATCGCCGTCATACTCGGCTCCGTTGCGTCGGCTGGATTCGCGATCATTACGGCAACGCGCATCGCAGCGGCTGACTTCGCGGGATTCATCCGGCTCGGCGGCGCGGCATCGACAGGTTACAACATCGCCTGGTCGCTCGCGCTGCTCGGCGCGGGACATCTCGTCGGTTTGTCGGTTGGCATGGCGATGCTCGTCGGCCAGGTGATCTCATGGGTGATCGCTGTGCCGATTCTCACATCGATGCAGCCGACACCCGAAGGCGTCGAAGCCGCTGCGCATATGACGACGATCTGGCGCACGCAGGTCCGCTTCATCGGCGCCGGCGCAATCGCGATCGCCGCGGTCTACACCTTGGCCAGGCTCGCGAAGCCTGTCATTGGCGGACTTGTGAGCACGCTTGCCGCGTCGCGCGTGGCGGCGACAGCGGATGATCGCGACCGCGACCTCTCGCCCCAATGGATCGTCGGCCTAACGGTGCTATGCCTCATCGTGTCTGCTTGGCTCGCGTACAGATTCGCGATGTCGACACCGCTCGCGGGCAACGCCATCGCCCTAACGCTCGTCGCCGTCCCGGCCGTACTGATCATCGGTT
The DNA here is from genome assembly GCA_967720205.1 of uncultured Gemmatimonadaceae bacterium. Taxonomy (GTDB): domain Bacteria; phylum Gemmatimonadota; class Gemmatimonadetes; order Gemmatimonadales; family Gemmatimonadaceae; genus DASYRX01. Next base: position 1,422 of record CBQVAZ010000746.1, read on the forward strand.
TTTTGATCGCCGGGATCTGCGGCTACATGGCGGGACTCATCGGGGCTTCCAACAGCCCGATCTCGGGCGTTGGAATTCTCTCGATTGTTCTGTTTGCGTCGCTGGTCGTTATCGTGGCGCCGCCGACCGAGACGACTCGACTGCCGCTCGTTGCGTTCGCTCTGTTTGTCGTGGCGATCATCTTCGCGTGTGCAACGATCTCGAATGACAATTTGCAGGATCTAAAGACGGGTCAGCTCGTCGGTGCTTCGCCAATGCGGCAGCAGATCGCGCTGATCGTCGGAGTCGCCGCGGGCGCGGCGGTGATTCCATCGGTGCTCAACCTGCTGGCGAAAGCGTACGGGTTCGCCGGAGCTGCCAACGTTGGAGTGGTCGCGCCGAATCCACTCCCCGCGCCGCAGGCGACGCTCATCTCTGCGCTCGCGCAGGGCGTGATCGGGGGAAGTCTCGCATGGAAGATGCTCGGCATCGGCGCGCTCGTCGGCGTCGGCCTCATCCTGCTGGACACGACGTTAGGCGCGATGAAAAAGCTGCGCATTCCGCCGCTGGCCGTCGGGATCGGGATCTATCTCCCAATGTCAGCGACATTCGCTGTGATCGTCGGCGCCGTGATTTCGCACTGGTATGACAAGCGTGCTCGCACGATGCCTGACCCTGAGAGGGCTGAACGGCTCGGAACGCTCGTGGCGTCGGGGCTCATTGTCGGCGAGAGCCTCTGGGGCGTGCTCAACGCAGG
>CBQVAZ010000747.1:0-2147 GCA_967720205.1 uncultured Gemmatimonadaceae bacterium
GCGTGACGGCCTATGAGGAGCTGCCGGACGGGATCAAGGTCCAATTCGTGAACGGGCCGACGTACCTCTACACGTACGAGAGCGCTGGCGCGGCGAGCATCGAGCAGATGAAGGAAGCCGCGCGGGCGGGCCATGGGCTCGCGACGTTCATCAGTCAGTGCGTCCGCGGCCGCTATGCCGAACGGCTTCGCTGATGCTAAAGATCAAAAGCTCATCGCAGAGAAGTTGTCCAAGCCTCCGCGTTCTCTGCGTTAAAGCTCTTGACCTTGCTTTGCTCTTATTGGGCAGGTTGAGCGAAACTTCGCGCGGCTTTCCCACAGCCAACCCACGCACGCGGCTGACCGTTAGGCCCCGGCGGCAACGTCGACTGCTCGCGTGACGTCTTCTCCGGATCCTCCGACGCCGCATACACCATCATCGCCGCGAACGTCGCGTTCTGCTTGAGATCATCGAAGACAATCTTGTCGTACGTGTCGCGGTTCGTATGCCACGTATACTGGCGATACTCCGGATAGCTCGACTGAAATCGGAACGCCGGGGCGGGACGACAAATAAAAGATGTGTGGTCGCTCCCCATGTTCTGCTGCGTTCCAGGCGCCTGGAACCTAACGCTGTCAGTCAGGTCACCCGGCAGCTGCGCGAACCACTTCGCCAGGTTCGCACCCGCCTTGAGGAACCCGCTCGCCTCGAGATACTCGATGCGCCACGTCCCATTGTCCTGATTGAACAGCGCCTGCATCCCCGCGATCACGTCCGGATGGTCCTCGGCGAAAGATTTCGATCCGATCGTCCCCTGCTCTTCGCCGCCCCAGTGCCCAACTAAGATCGTGCGCTTGGGACGCGGATACGCAGCTTTCAAAATGCGCATCGCCTCGAGCATCATGATCGTCCCCGTGCCGTTGTCAGTCGCACCCTGCGCTCCAGCCCAGCTGTCCAGGTGCGCCGAGAGCATCACGTACTCGTTAGGCTTCTCCGTGCCGGGGAGCTCGGCAATCACGTTGAACATCGGCACTTCCTGCGGCGTCGCCTGCGCGTCGGCCGTGAAACGGATGCGCGGCCCCTGGTTGTTCGACGCGAGACGGTACAAGAGACCGTAGTCCTCGCACGAGATGTCGAACGACGGGACTTTATCCGATTGCGCGTCGAAGATCTTGTTCACGCCCCATCCGTTGGACCACAGCGACGATCCGAGTCCAACGGCGCCAGCCTCCTCCAGTCGCGCGAACACCGAACGGGCTGCCTGCTGCTGCGATTGTGCAGTGGCCGAGGCGAGGACGCGCAGACGCGCGTTCGCCTGCTGCTGAATCTCCTGGCGTCGCTGATTGATGCGCGTGACAGTCGCCGCTCGCGCGTTCGTCCCCAACTCGTAAGGCGCTCGGCACATGATCTCAGGTGGCGAAATCAGCACGAACTTCCCGCGGATGGTGCCTAACCATTGAGTCGCGGCCGCCGCGTCGGCGAGTTGCGGGATCGCTACGACCTCGGCGTCGACGGCTTTACCGCTGGTCCCCACGCTCCACGCGAGCAGCTCGACGTCCAGCGCTTGCACGCGTGGCGCTGTCATCGACATGTGGAAGTCGCCAGCGCGCCAACCGCGCCAAGTGCCGTAGCGATCGCGGCGCACTTTGACGCCCCAATCATTATATGTCTTCTCCAGCCACTCGACCGCTGACTGAAATCCTGGCGATCCCGACAGCCGAGGGCCGATGGAATCGATGAGGACTTGAGCCAGACGCTCGGTCTGCGACGAGTCCATCCCAATGCGCCACATACGCTTGATGACTTCATCGTTGCTGCGGAACGACTGCGAGGACGCGAGCGCCGGGACGGCTGCAATCGCGAGTATCGTTAGGCGATGGATTCTCATTTGATGCGGGATCGTTGCTGTGGTCGATCGAGGGCCGTGAGCTGGCCGACTCGGCCGGGGTGGTAGGGTTAGGAGCATACTTCGCGAGTAGACCCGTGTGAAGTCGCGCCCCGCATACGCATCGTTTTGGGCACCGGCGCTGCGGCGGCGTCTCTAGATTATCGCGCCAAGTCACGCGGAGCAGAAGCCGCAAAGGCGTTTAACTCTTCACTGTCATGCTATGCTGCTCTTACTCACAGCCCTACTCGGCTTCCTGGTTCCGAACGGGTTCTTCCTTTAC
>CBQVAZ010000748.1:0-2139 GCA_967720205.1 uncultured Gemmatimonadaceae bacterium
GGAGCGTAGATGACACGAGGACTCGTACTCGCGGCCGGCAGCATTGCAGTTGTGCTGATCGGCGTCTGGCTTGCCCAACAGCACCTAACGATGAGCTCCGGAGTCGTCGTGGCGACTTTGGTGGTCGCCGGCATCGTGGGTGCGGTGGTCGGCTGGATCCTCCGACTCATGGCCGAGGGCGATCGTCTCGTGTCGCTCGAGCAGAAATGGAAGGATCGCCTGGCCGCATTGCAGAGCGAGCTGGGGCACATGACATCGCGCGCAACGACCTTGAACGCCGAATGCCGAGCCAAAGACGAGCAAGTCATCGAGCGCGACCGTACAATCGCGACGCTGACAATGGAAGCGAGCAAGGTCGATGCGCTGCACGGCATTCTGCGTGACAAAGATCGTCTCATCAACGATCTGGATGAACGCATCAGCGGCCTAACGCTGGCGCTGGACGATCACACGACGGCAATCGGTCAGCGCGAGGCGGAGCTAGCCGGCGCGACCAATCGTCAATCGACCCTGGAAGGCGAAGTGAGCCGGCTGACGGCTGAACTCGCGGTAATGGTTCCCAAGGCCCAGGTCGAAACGTTGAGCGCGAAGCACAGCGAGGCGCAGAGCAGCACAACGGAGGAAGTCGCGAAGCTCAAACGACAGCTCGCGGCGCGCGACCAGTCACTCAAGGATGCCGCCGCACGGATCGCCACGCTCGAGGCGCGCACGGCGGAGATAACAACGCTGCGTGCAAAACTCGCGGAGGCCGAGGCGCGAGAGTCGGATGTGGCGCACCGCATCGAGGACTTGGAGCGCGAAGTCGCGGCGCGCATTCCGGAAGCCGATTACCACGAAGCGAAAACGCAGATTGCCGAGCTGCGCGGCGCCACGAGCAAGCTTGCCGACGTGGAGATCCAACTTCTGTCCACCGGAGAGCAGGCATCGGAGCTCTCGCAGCGCGTGCACGACCTCGAACAGCAACTTCGTGAGATGGTACCGCGCACCATGTACGACGCGCTCAATGACAACCTGCGCTCGCTGCTCAGCAGCAACTCCGGCAACGCGGATACCGCAGACGCTCACCCGTAGACAACACAGGTACATCATGCAGCGACTTGGAACGCTGGCGCTCGGCATCGCGCTCGCAGCGGCGACCGCGCGCGCCCAGGAGACGCCCACGCAGCGCGACGCGGCGAAAGACGTCGTGGCGAAAATGGCCGTTCTCCAGAAGGAGATCGACGCGGCCGGCTGGGCGTCGAAGCTCACGGCGCCTAACGCCGCTCGCGACGCCGTGGCGGCGCGCGCCAAAGCGCTCATGGACGCCGAGCTGCTGGCGATGAGCGATGACATCACGAAGCATCCGGAGGTTGGCTTCAAGGAGACGCGCTCGATCAAGGTGCTGATCGATTATCTCAAGGCGCACGAGTTCGAAGTGACTCAAGGCGTCGCCGGGCTCGAGACCGCCTTCGTCGCGCGCTACAAGCGCAACAACGGCAAGCCTGTGCTTGGCGTCATTGTGGAGTACGATGCGCTGCGCGGAACGCAGGGAGACTTCCACGGGGATCAGCATTCGGCGCAGGGGCCAGTAGGGCTCGCAGCGGCGATCGCGATCGCCGAATACCTAACGAAATCAGGAACTGCCGGCAGTGTGATCGTATACGGAACGCCAGCAGAAGAGATGATGCCGCCGCCGTCCAAGACGGTGATGCACGAAGCGAAGGCTTTCGATGAAGCCGATGTGCTGGTTCGCTCGCATTCGTCGACGGCCACTCAGCGCGCCGCGCCGGGCTTCGGCACCTGCTGCCTCAACATCGACGGCGTGCGCTACGTGTTCACGGGGTATCCTGCGCACCAAATGACACCATGGGATGGGCGCAACGCGCTGAGCGCGCTGCGACTCTTCTTCACCAACATCGACGCGCTTCGCGGAACGTTCCGTCCGGAGACTCGCATCCAGGGGATCATCACCGAGGGTGGGAAGGCACCTAACGTGGTTCCAGATCGTGCTGTCGGCGACTTCTATATCCGTTATCCGGACGCGGAGTATTTGAAGCAAGTGCGACAGCTCGTAGACGACGCTGCTCGTGGCGCGGCCTCTGCGACCGGCACCAAGGTCAAGATCGAGCACTACGGGAGCATGCGCGACGGCATCTCCGT
>CBQVAZ010000749.1:0-2124 GCA_967720205.1 uncultured Gemmatimonadaceae bacterium
AGGATCCACCAATTACCTGCAATGCGAGCGACACCGGCACGGCCAGCGTCACTCACAGAGATCGATCTGCGAGCCGAGTTGGCCCGAGGACATCTGGAGTCGCACGCGTGGGCAGTGAGATGTTGCTCCGGTGATCGTGAGGAGGCCGAGGACGTTCTGCATCGCTCGTATGTGAAGGTTCTCGACGGTGAAGCGAAGTTCGACGGGAGGTCGGCGTTCAAGACGTGGTTGTTCGCTGTCATTCGGCGCACCGCCAGGGAACAGGCAAGGCAGTCCTGGCTCCGCGTGCTACGGCTCAAACGCTGGTGGCAGACAGCAGGGCCTAACGAAGGATCGGCCGTACCGGATGATGAACGTGTTAGCAAGTTACGCAAGACGCTCCATCAGTTATCCAAGCGCCAACAAGAGGTACTCCATCTCGTGTTCTATCAGGACCTAACGATCGAGGAAGCGGCTCAAGTGCTGGCGATGCCAGTCGGTACGGCACGCACGCATTATGAGCGGGGCAAGGGCCGGCTACGCCGGCTCCTCGAGGTATCCAAGTGACCGAGGACCGGGATCGCGAAGTCGCGGCGCTCTTTCGCGCCGAGAGGGCGCACGATGAGCGATCGGCTCCGGCCTTTGCGCGAGTCGCGTCTGGCCGACGTGAGGCAGCGAGACGGCCCTTCCTGCCGTTTCGTCTCGCGGCAGCACTGGCAGCTGCAGTGCTCGTCGCCGTACTGCTCGCGCGCCTAACAAAGCCGCAGCCACTCTTCGCTTTTACGCCGGGCGATCTGCGCGTCCCAACTGACTATTTGCTCGACCTCGCCCTCTCGCCACGGGCGGGTGAGATCCCGCGGATTGGAACGGTGGACTGGTATCCACTGAGTCCGACCGATGCTATCAGGAGAGAACAGTGAACAAGATCGTGTGTGGTGCTCTACTCGCGCTCACAGCAGTTGCGCTACCAGTGAGTGCACAAGGAAAACCGGGCCAGCCCGATGCGTTTGCGGAGGCGCTCTTCGACCCGCAGCTGGTTCTCAAGAACGCTCAAGCCATCGGCCTAACGCCAGCCCAGCGCAAAACGATACTGGACGAGATCAAAGCGGCGCAGATCGCGCTTGCACCGCTGCAAGCCGACATGACGGAGCCGGCGATGGAACTTGTCGAAATGCTCGGTCAGACCAAGGTCGAAGAGGCGCGCGTGCTCTCGAAGATCGATCAGGTGCTCCGCGTCGAGAACGAGGTGAAGAAGCGGCAAACGGCGCTGCTGGTCCGCATCAAGAATGCGCTCACTCCGGAGCAGCAGGACAAGTTGCGTGCGCTACGCAAGATCCAGGATGCCGGGCGCGAAGGCGATGCGGCTGTCCTGCCCGACACGCGCGGGTAATCACATGCTGACAATGAATCGCTTGCACCGCTGGATTATCGGGCTGAGCGCGCTGGCCACACTCGCCGCATGCAGCGACGGGACTGCGCCTAACGAGCACCGCTTCGATGCCAAAAAGGTGCGCACCGGTGTCAGCGTTATCGAAGGCGTCGCTTCGTCGAAGGTGCTCGCTAGCCTGCAAGTCGTCACACGGTCCGTTGCGGTGGTTGGGACAAGCACGGTATCCAAAAGAATCGGGTGGGGCGCGGGTCTGGAGACCGCGACGCGCAAGCTCACGTCGGCAGCGATTGACGCCGGCACGGCGCTGATCCCCGTCATGCGTCCCTCGGTTTTGGGAACGACGTTTGTGTACGACCCGTCGGTGCGAAAGTATGTGCCGGATCCGGCGAGGACGGGTGCGCCATCCAACGGCGTGCGCTTCATCCTGTACGAGGTCGATCCTAACGAGGATCCACTCACGAGTAAGGAAATCGGCTACGCTGATCTTACCGACGAGCGGAGATCGTCATCGAGCTCAGCGGGCGTTCGTCTTGAGGCGGTAGTCGGTGGCGTCACCAAGCTCGCGTACTCGTTCGACCTCACTGGTTCCGTGCAAGCCGCGCAGTTCGATGTCTTCGGATACATCGCCGACGGTGGTGACCGACTCGACTTCTCGATCAAGACGAGCCAGCAGCTCTTCGGCCGTGGCGGGAAGGCGACTCTCGAGGCCAAGCTCTTCGTTGCTCAGGAAGACGTCGAAGTCACAGCAAAGGCGG
>CBQVAZ010000750.1:0-2119 GCA_967720205.1 uncultured Gemmatimonadaceae bacterium
GTACTTGTTAGGCAGGGGGATCGCAAAGTGTTGCTTGTCGCCGGCAAGATGGGGTGGGTGTATGTACTCGATGCGATGACCGGAGCGTTCATTCGTCGGTCGGATCCGTTTGTCCCGCAGGTGAATCTCTTTGTGGCTCCGAACGCGGAGGGTGTGATTTCAGCGCCGGGGCCGGCTGGCGGTGCGAACTGGCCGCCTTCGGCGTACTCACCGCGGACGGACCTTTTCTACGTGCTCGGGCTGCATTTCCCATTCACCATTACTCGTGCGGAAGCGGAGCCGAAGAAGGGAGAGTACTGGATCGGCGGAGGTCAGCGACCCGTCGCAGGTGAAACGATGTACGGTACGTTGAGCGCGATACGTCCCAGCACCGGTAAGATCGTGTGGCAGCGCAAGACGGAGCCGCTCTGGAGCGGTGCGCTCGTAACTGCGGGTGGGCTCGTGTTCGTTGGCCAGACCGACGGATGGCTCCGGGCGTACGACGCGAATACCGGCAATCCGCTTTGGGAGTTTTTCTGTGGTGCAGGAGTGAGCGCGCCTGCCATAAGCTTCGAGCTTGATGGTGAGCAGTTCATCGCGGTCATTGCGGCTGGGAGCCGATACTCGAAGCAGCGTGGCTCCGCACTCTTGATCTTCGGCCTCGGTGCTGGAACGGGTGCCCCGCCGCCGTCTGCTCAATCGGTGCGGGGATCAGTATCAGATTCGTCGCAGGGTCACCTCGATCGCGCACGAACATGGCCACCCGAAAGTGCTGCACGCGCCGGGACTTTTCTGGCGTACGATGCGTCGGCTCGAGTCGCCTTCATCGAATTGGACGCGGGGGGACATGCAGCCGGTGGCATGAGCTTCGATGGGGCGGTAATGGGTGGTCGCACGTTTGTTGTGCCATTGGGCTGGCGAGTGGAGGTGCTGCTTAGGAACAAAGATGCCGCGCCGCACTCGGCACGAATTGTTGCAGATGTGCGTCCCGTTCAACTCGATCCCGGTCCCGCATTGTTCAAGGGAGCCGAGTCAGCGAGCGCCGAGTCGGGGACATCGGCGGGACGTGAGGACGTGTTTGTGTTTCGCGCGGACCGGAGGGGCGAATTCCTGCTCGCGTGCGCGGTTCCTGGACACGCGGCCGCAGGTATGTTCCTGCGATTCATCGTGAGCGAGAGCTCCAGCATTCCAGCGTTTCGCTGATTCGACTGCAGCAGCGCGGCGTTAGGCGGACAAACAAACGCAGGGTTTACGCTATTTCTTGCCTTGTGGACGAGCCGATACCTGGCCCATCGTTCGACACCACGCAAGCGGCCTGTTTTCCTGAGATCATGCAACCCACCCTCCGCTCCACCAGTAGCTCCACACGCCGCCGCGTTCTCGCGCGTGCCGCGGCGCTCACGTTAGGCACCGTCCTCGCCGCCGCGGCGCTTCCGCTGCACTCCCAGGCGCAGGAGCCGTCCACGACATTCGCGAAGGCGCCGCCACTCCCAAACATGACAGGCAAGGTGGCCCTAGTCACCGGCTCCACCGATGGCCTCGGCCGCGACGTTGCGCGCCGCCTCGCAGCCGCCGGCGCGCACGTTCTCGTCACTGGACGAAGTGTCGAGCGCGGGGAGGCGCTTGTCGACGAGATCGTGAAGAGCGGCAAGGGAAGCGCCAAGTTCTACCGCGCCGACCTCGCCTCGCTCGACGAGGTGCGGCGTCTAGCCGACGCGGTGCTGCGCGATAACAAACGCCTCGACATCCTCATCAACAACGCGGGAGTCGGCTTCGTCTTTGACACAGCGCGGAAGTTCAGCGCCGAGGGGCACGAAATGCACTTCGCGGTGAACTACCTCGCGCACTATCTCCTAACGAAGCGGCTGCTGCCGCGCATCGTTGCCAGCGCTCCGGCGCGCATCATCAATGTCTCGTCGGGGTCGCAGGCGCCAATCGACTTCGACGACGTGATGATGACGAAAGGGTACAACGGCGGACGCGGCTACGCACAGAGCAAGCTCGCGCAGGTGATGATGACTATCGACATGGCCCCAGCGCTGGAGAAGCAGGGCGTTCTGACCTACTCGCTGCACCCGGCGACGACGATGGCCACCACGATGGCGCGCGCTCTCAACGTGAAGCCGCGTTCGACAATCGC
>CBQVAZ010000751.1:0-2117 GCA_967720205.1 uncultured Gemmatimonadaceae bacterium
GTCGCGGCGCCTAACTACGCAGCTCCGCGCATCGGATAAGTCAGCACACCCAGATTCAAAAAGCTTTCACCGCGGACCAACGCGGACCAACACGGACAAAACCTGACAAATGCTTTTGAAAACAGAGCGTCCGCGTAAGTCCGCGCCGTTGTCCGCATCGTCCGCGGTGAAGCAGTTGTCGAACTTCGATGCGAGCCGAGAGAAAACTGTTACTCGCCGGGGCCGCATAACGAGCCGAAGCGACTGCGGTCAGTCTTTTGTCCCTTAAAGAGACAAAAGATCGCGAGATTCTGCTTGATGGGGGCTATTGCGCTCACATGTTCGTGACCGATGCGCAGAAATCTGCCAGGAAACGCCGCGGGACTGCCGGTAGCGAACGGACTCTACGACCCCGTCCATGAACACGACGGGTGCGGGATGGGTTTTGTCGCGCACCTGCGAGGCGAGCGATCGCACGAGGTCGTAAGCAGCGCGCTGCGCCTTCTCGAGAACCTCGAGCATCGCAGCGCCGTTGGTAGCGACGCGGCGACGAGCGATGGATCCGGCATCCTCCTGCAGCTCCCGCACGCCTTCCTGCGCGCCACATGCGCAAAGGTCCACATCCCGCTCCCCGACGCTGGGCAGTACGGAGCGGGAATGTTCTTTCTCCCGCGCGCTCACGATCGTGCCTGGCAGCTGGTCATCGAGCGCGAAGTGGAAGACGTCGCGCGAGCGCTCGGTTGTCGCCCGCTCGGTTGGCGCAACGTGCCCGTCCATGAACGCTTCATCGGACAGACGGCGCGGCGCGCGCGACCACGCATCCGTCAGTTTTTCGTAGCGCCCGGAGGCGTGGATCTCGATGTCCACGATGCCGACACGTTCGAGCGCACGCTGTACGTCATGCGTCGCCACATCGAAAAGGCGGCCGCGCGCCTCGCCGACTCGAATGGCGAGCAGCTGTACGTCGCCAGTTTTTCGTCGCGCACGATCGTGTACAAAGGCCTCGTTAGGCCGTCGCTGCTCGCAAGTTTCTATCCCGACCTCGCCGATCCGAGGGTGGCGAGCGGATTGGCCCTCGTTCACTCGCGTTTCTCGACGAACACGTTCCCCACCTGGTCCCGGGCGCATCCGTATCGCTTCGTGTGCCACAACGGCGAGATCAACACGCTGAGCGGCAACTTGCGCTGGATGGGTGTGGCCGAGGAGCAGATGGCGTCGCCGCTCCTTCCTAACGTGCAGGAGCTGTTTCCGCTCATCGACGAAGGGCAGAGCGACTCGGCGTCGCTCGACAATGCACTGGAGCTGCTCGTGCAGGCAGGCCGCTCGCTGCCGCACGCGATGATGATGCTTATTCCCGAAGCATGGGAGGGCAACTCGAATACAACGCCCGAGCGGCGCGCATTCTTCGAGTTCCACGCATCGCTGATGGAGCCTTGGGATGGACCCGCGGCTGTCGCGTTCACGGACGGGCGCAAGATCGGTGCGATGCTCGATCGCAATGGACTGCGCCCCGGCCGCTATATCGTAACGGACGACGACTTCGTGATCCTTTCGTCCGAGGCCGGCGCGCTTCCGGTGCCCATCGAGAACGTGCGCGCGAAGGGTCGTTTGCGACCGGGCAGCATGCTGCTCGTGAACACGACGCAGGGCCGGCTCGTCGATGGTGAGGAGCTCAAGAGCGAGCTCGCGGCGCTGCACCCATACAAGCGCTGGATCAACGAGCAGCGAGTGCTGCTTACTGAGCCCGCTCACGTAGCGCCTAACGTGCCTGCGCCGGATGAGCTGCGCGCCCGGCAAATGGCATTCGGATATACCAGTGAGGATCTGCAAATCCTCATTGCTCCCATGGCAGCGACCGGTGAAGAACCGATCGGCTCCATGGGTAACGACACACCGCTCGCAGCACTGTCGGAGCGTCCGCAACTGCTCTTTGGCTACTTCCGTCAACGTTTCGCGCAAGTAACCAACCCGGCGATCGATCCGATCCGCGAACAGTTGGTGATGTCGCTCGGCATGAATCTGGGTCGCAGTCGCAACCTGCTGGACGCCACGCCAGAGCACGCGCGCCAGATCCGCATCGAACAACCAGTGCTCAACGCCGGGCAGTTCGCGGCGCTCACCGACGAGCGATTGGGCGC
>CBQVAZ010000752.1:0-2112 GCA_967720205.1 uncultured Gemmatimonadaceae bacterium
AGACGTTTGAGAACGGCTATACAGCGATTCGCGATGTGACATTCGCCGTGCAGGACCTCCCCGAGCGCATGGAGTTCGTCACGATTCTCGGACCATCCGGATCGGGCAAGTCCACACTCCTTCGCTTGATCGCCGCGCTGCCACCACATCATCCTGCGACAAGCGGGACCGTCCTGGTCTACGGAAAGCCGGTTCTAGCACCAGGCGCCGATCGCGGCATGGTCTTTCAGGATTACACCTCGTTCGACAATCGCACAGTCGAAGAGAACGTCGCCTTCGGACTCGAATGTCGCGGCGTCGCGCCTGACGAGCGCCGCAAAAGGGCTCGCGAGTGGATCGCGAAGGTGGGCCTCAATGTCGACAGCGATTCATCGAAATACCCGCATCAGTTGTCCGGCGGCATGCGTCAGCGTGTCGCCATCGCGCGCACGCTGATCCTGCAGCCGCGAATCATCCTCATGGATGAGCCATTCGGCGCGCTGGACCCTGCGACGCGCATGCGGATGCAGGATCTCCTGATCAAACTCTCCACCGAGGCGCAGGCGACGGTTTTCTTCGTGACGCACTCAATCGAAGAAGCGGTCTTCCTCGGCGACCGGGTCCTTGTATTTTCGCCGGCTCCTGGCACGATTGTCCGTGACTTTGAAGTTCCGCTTCCCGACTTCTCGGCTAAAGAAATGCTGCGCTACCCACAGTTCGCCGAGATCGTGAACGAGCTACGCGATCAGATGGAGTCGCTGGAAACAGCTGCGCGAGCGGCAGCGGCACCGGCGACCTAACGATGGCCGACGAGAAGGCACCGAGAGGCTTTCGCCGCTATCTGCGCGCGGCCTTCTTGCAGCCTTGGAACCTGCTGCTGTTCTTCGGGTCGATCGGCATGACGGTGGTCACCGGCACGCAGGACCTCGCTCCGTTTATCATGGCGGCGGAGATGACGTTTCTCGCCGGGCTCGCGTCCATGCCGCGCTTTCGTACGGCGATTGATGCCAAGATAAATGCCAAGGAGCGAGCCGAGACGGAGAAGATGACGCCCGCGGCGGAGGTGGCGCTGCAACGCATGGTCGCGAGCCTGCCTAACGCAGGCCTCAGGCGCTTTCTCTCGCTGCGTCAGCGCTGCTACGAAATGCGCGACATCGCGGCCGGCATCCGCGGACAGGCCCACACGGACAGTGGTGACGTCGCCGCTGAGGCGATGCGCAACAGCTCGCTCGACCGTCTGCTCTACCTCTTCCTCAAGCTGCTCGTCTCTCAGTCCGCGCTGGAGCGCTTTCTCAACACGACAAGCGAGCGCGAGCTGGAGCTGCGTCTCCAGGACGTCCAGGCTCGTCGCGCGCAAGCACAGACGGCCGGCGACGAGCGGATCGTTAGGTCACTGCAGGACAGCGAAGCCGACGCGACGCTGCGACTAGAGAACTATCGCAACAGCTTGAAGGATGCTGAATTCGTAAACGTGGAGCTCGATCGTATCGAGACCAAGATCCGCACGCTCGTCGAGATGGCCGTCGGCAGGCAAGATCCGGACACTCTGAGTGTCCAGGTCACAGCCGCGGCAGACAGCATGAAGCAGACCGAAGATGCGGTGAGAAACCTGCAGCACCTAACTGGAATGGAAAGCGCGCTCGAGGAAACACCTCCGATCCTCGCCGCCGATATGGGCAGGGTGCTTTCGCGAGACTCGCAATGACGGCGACGCCTACGCCACTGCCGGACGCGATCGACAGGCGCCGTCCGAGCCGCGCGCAACTGCCGGCGTGGTATCCGCCCTGGGCGATGCAGCTCGCCGATCGCTACTTCAGCGGCTCGACGTCGGTGTTCGTGCTCTACGGCAATACGTTCGACCTCGTCCCGTTATGCGACCCTGAAGAACAGGAGCGTGGTCGCTACGGCGCCATCGCCGAGTTTCTCGCCGAGCAGATGTTCGGTCGCTGGGATCTGGTACTCCACTATGATCTCGGACGCGGACTGCGTGTATTCGCCGGATCGAACGAGAAGCGCCTGCGCGACATGGTGGCATTGGCGAGCAAGCGCATCGGGGATCTCAGCACCCTCAAGAATGATCCGTCCGTCGTGCTAGGTCTGCTCGATCTCTTCGTGCGCGAGAACATCATGGCC
>CBQVAZ010000753.1:0-2110 GCA_967720205.1 uncultured Gemmatimonadaceae bacterium
GGGATTGGCGATCGGCATCGCCGCGGCGCTGGCGATGGCGCGTGTGCTCTCCCGCTTCCTTTATGGCGTGAGCCCAATGTCGCCGACGATCTACGCCGCATGCGCCGTACTCGTACTGATCGTTGCGACTATCGCCGCGTTCCTGCCGGCGAGGCGTGCGGCGCGAGTCAACGCCACATTGGTGCTCCGCGGCGACTAGGTCCAAACCTTAGCCGCTGATCTTCGCAGATCTCCGCGGATAAGCACATAGAAGCTTTGATCCGCGTCGTTTCCGCGTGAATCCGCGGTTAGCAGTTTGGTTGCTGGAAAGGCGCTTGCACTTGACAACCCAAATGCCGAGCGCAGGCTTCGCAGTGCGATGACTGCGGCTGCCAGCCTAACAATGCGTTCCGCGACCGAGCTCGCTCGCTTGGTGCAGGGGCGCGAGATCTCCGCGCATGAGCTGATCGCTGCAACGTTGGCTCAGATCGAGCGCGTCAACCCGGCGCTTAACGCCGTTGTCACACTCAATGAACGCGCGCTGGACGACGCACGCGCTATCGATGCGCGGCTCGCGCGCGGCGAGGACGTCGGCCCGCTCGCCGGTCTGCCGGTCGGAATCAAGGACGTCACTCAAGTCGGTGGTGTGCGCACGACTTTTGGCTCGCCGCTTTACAGCGATCACGTGCCGGACGAGGATGCCCTCGTCGTGCAGCGCTTGCGCGCCGCTGGGGCCGTGATCATCGGAAAGACCAACTGCCCTGAGTTCGCCGCCGGTGGCAACACGTTCAACGACGTCTTCGGTCGCACGCGCAACCCGTGGGACCTAACGCGTAGCGCCGGTGGGTCCACTGGCGGCGGGGCGGCTGCGCTCGCGACGGGCATGATCGCACTCGCGGAGGGAACGGATCTCGGTGGCTCGCTGCGCATCCCCGCGTCGTTCTGCGGCGTCGTTGGCTTGAGACCATCGCCCGGCCTCGTCCCCACGCACCCTTCCGACTACGTCTGGGACACGCTGCAGGTCACCGGGCCAATGGCGCGCTCGGCTGAGGACGTCGCGCTCATGCTGAATTCGATCTGCGGCCCGTCGGTCTTGGCACCGCTGGCACAGCCGACGGCCGGCCGCGACTTCGTCCAGGCCGTTAGGCTTGGGCCTCCTCGCGCCACGCGCGTGACCTACGTCGCCGACATCGCCGGCATCGGCGTGGATCCTGCCATCGGCGCCGCCTGCCGCGAGGCGGCCTTCTGCCTAACGCGTGCGGAGTTCATTCCCGATGAGCAGTCGCTGGATCTCGCGTTCGCGCGAGCAGCCTTCCTCGCCTTGCGCGGCTACTGGTTCCTCGCGCAGCTCTACTCGCGTCTCGAGCTACTGGACAGGTTCGGCGTGAACGTCGCCAACAACGTGCGCTCAGGGCTCGCCGCCGATCCGAAAAACCTCGGCGCCGCCGAGGAAGTGCGCGGACGTCTGTGGCACATCTTCCGCGACCTGTTCAAGCGGACGGATTTCCTGCTCACGCCGTGCATGGCCGTCCCACCCTTCCCCGTTGAACAGAACTATCCGGATTCCATCGCCGGTAAGCCGATGAGCACATATGTGGACTGGATCGCGCCGACGTTCGTGTTGAGCCTAACGGGTCTTCCTGTCGCATCGGTCCCGTGCGGGCTGGACCCCAACGGCTATCCTGTCGGTTTGCAGATCGTCGGTCGGCCGCGCGACGAAGAGGGCGTGCTCGCCGTCGCCGCGCTCATCCAGCAGCTCGTGCCGATGGGACCGCCGCCGCTGCTGGCCGCTGGCCGTTAGTCGGCGCGCAACGCGCGCACTGGATCCACACGCGCGGCTTGTAAGGCCGGCACCAGCGTCGCGACGAACGCCGCAACGAGCACGACGCCAACCGCCGTCGCATGCGAAACCGCGTCATTCGGTGCCACGCCGAACAGCATCCCTCGCACCGCGCGAGTCGCTAGTACGCTCGCTGCAACGCCGATGAGCGCTCCGGCGCCCGCACGCAGCATGGCACGGACCAGCATGGACCCGACGAGGCGCGTACTACGCTCACCTAACGCGATGCGGACGCTGATCTCTTGGCGGCCGCGCGCCACTTCGCCGGCAAACAATCCATACACGCCCACT
>CBQVAZ010000754.1:0-2109 GCA_967720205.1 uncultured Gemmatimonadaceae bacterium
CGCGCCTTCGTGGTGCATGATCATGAGCTCCAGGAACAAGCGATCAAACTCGACACCGGTTGCCGCATCGAGTTTTTTGAGCTGCTCTTCGGTGAGCATCCCAGGCATCGTCATCGTGCGCCAGGATGATGTGTCGGGGGCGAACTGTTCGTTACTGCGCAGCCACTGCTGCATGATGCGGATCTCGGCCACCTGCGACTGGTCGATTTTCGTTGCGAGTCGCAGGAGGCGCGGGCTCGCCTTGTGCGCTTCCGCCATGCGCGACATGTAGATGGCCTGGGCATGGTGGGCGATCATGCCCTGCATGAATTCGACGTCGGCAACTGTATAGATAGCGCCCGCCGGAATTTTGATCTGAACGTGCCCTGCGTGCTGAGCCCGCGCGGCCTCCGGAAAGGCCAAGAGCATCGCAGAAGCGACCGCGAGGGTGAATCGACTCTGAAGGAGCTTCACAAAGCTTATTGAGAAGTGCGAAAGAGTACGGCCTTTCATACGCTACGCGGGTGCGTGCTGCTGTGGCAAATGACTTGACGCCCTGACACTTCGGGCTACTTTGTATCTCAAAGTACTTGACGATCGTCTGTTTCTCGATCGCTCCTGCTCACGCAAGCAATAAATGCTGAAGTCTGCGAGACTCCACTCCGCCATCGGCGCGCTCGTCACGGTCACCGTTAGCGCGTCCAACCTCGAAGCGCAGTCGGGCCGTACCCTGGCCCAAAAACTCGACTCCATCGCTGGATCGGGAGTCGCGCGCCAACTCGTCGTCGGCAGCGTTATCGCTGTGGTCAAAGGCAACGACACGGTCCTATTCAAAGCATACGGGAAGGCCGACGTCGAGTGGAACATCCCGATGCCCGTCGACGCGATGTTCGAGATCGGCTCGATAGCCAAACAGTTCACCGCCGTTGCCATCCTGCAGCTTCGCGACGATGGAAAGCTGAGCCTCGATGACGAGATCACGAAGTGGCTCCCCGATTTCGAGACTAACGGCAACAAGGTCACGCTCCGCAGGCTCCTCAACCACACCTCGGGCATCCACAATTTCACCGAGACGCGGGAGTTCCCATCGCTCGTCTCGAACCGCGTCTTCCCGCGCGATTCCGCGTACGCGCTCATCAAGCGCTACCCGGTCGATTTCCCGAGCGGCACGGCGCAACTGTACAGCAACTCTGGGTTCTGGCTGCTCGGACTCGTCGTCGAGAAGGCGAGCGGCATGACCTACAAGGACTACGTCGAGAAGAAAATCTTCGAGCCGTTAGGCATGAAGCGGTCGATGTACTGCAACAGCTTCGAGAACATCGAGCGCCGCGCACACGGCTACGGCATCCGAAACGGCCAAACATCCACACGTGGGGATTCGCAGCAGGATCACTTTGTTCGACCGCAGCAGACCTGGTGACTTGGCTCAAGGCGCTGCACGGTGGCAGGGTGTTGTCGCCCGCGTCCTACGCCGAGATGACGACGGGGGGGACGTTGACTGACTGGGCGACGCTTCGTTATGGAATGGGCGTCGGTGTCTACAAGGACTTCAATGGACTCCAGCTCTTCGAGCACGGTGGCGTCAACGCCGGATTCTGGACGCAGGTGAATTGGTATCCCGAGTCGCAGACGGCGATCGTCGTGCTGCACAACAGCAACGGCATCCTCGATCCTGAGGAAGTCGCCGAAGCGCTCGCGTGGGAGTTGCTGCTCGAGGGCAGGCGTCCAGCTGCGATTGCGAGGCCTTTCACTGGAGATCAAGCGCCGTTGGTTGGGCGTTACAAAGGTCGCGGAGCGAACGGTGAGCTGGTCATCGAGGTGACGCAGGGGCCGCAGGGCCCGATGGTCTCAGCCAACGGCTCGCCGCCGCGGCCGCTGATCTGGCTCGACGGCTGGACGTTCCGGTTCCAAGGCATCGTCCTGACGTTTCATCGCAGCGGCAACGCGGGGCCCGCCAGTGAACTGGGCTTCAACCCGGCGAAGGGCCTGTACTCCATCTTCACGCGGCAGTAACCGCGTGGAATTGATAATCGCGGGCGTCTCGAAGACATACCCTAACGGCGTGCAGGCTCTGAAGGACGTGAGCCTAACGATTCCCGCTGGGATGTACGGTCTGCTCGGACCGAACGG